>NZ_JBFBDY010000127.1:0-15957 GCF_040683475.1 Kitasatospora sp. NPDC093558
CGGCGCGGGGGGGGGGCGGGTGGGGGGTCGGGCGGGGCGCGGGGGCGGCACTGGGGCTGGGCTCGGGCGGTGATCCCCCGCGTTCAGGCGCCGCTGGGCGCGGGGGTCCGGCGCCGAGACCGGCGGTGTGGTCAGCCCTGCTGGGCCGACTTGCGGCGGCGCAGCACCACGAGGGTGCTGACGCCGGCCACCAGCACGACGCCGCCGGCGGCGGCGATGGCGGTGGTGTCGTCACCGCCACCGGTGGTGGCGAGCGCCTTGTCCGCGTTGTCGGCGGCGGCCTTGGCCTTGGTGACGGCGGCCGGGACGATCTTCGGCGGGGTGACCTTCGGGACGCTGACCGGGAAGTCGATCGGCTCCTGCGCGTCGGTGCTGCCGCCGGACGGGGCCGGGGCGGCGGTCGAGCCGGAGGCGGACGGGGACGGGGACGTGGACGGGGCGCCGGTGGTCGGGGCGCCGGTGGTCGGGGCCGGGGTGGTCGGCTGGGTGGTCGGGGCCGGGGTGGTCGGCTGGGTGGTCGGCGCGGGGGTGGTCGGCTGGGTGGTCGGCGCGGGGGTGGTCGGCTGGGTGGTGGGCGCCGGGGTGGTGGGGGTGGTCGTCGGGGTCGCGGTGGCCGTGGTGCTCGGCGTGGCGGTGCCCGTCGGGGTGGGGGTGTGGGTCGGCGTGTGGGTGGCCGTCGGCGACGTGGTCGCGGTCGGGCTCGGCTTGCCGGTGGGGGTCGGGCCCGCCTTCTTGATGGTGAACCCGGCGCCGCGGATGCCGTCGCAGCTGAACCCGGCGGTGCCGACCGGCAGGTGGCTGTCGTCGTCCAGCGCGGCGGCGAACACCACCGGGACGACACCGGCCTTGCCGAGCGGGGCGTCCCCGGTGAAGGAGACCCGGACCTTGATGGCCAGGCCCTTGCCGCGGTTCACGACCAGCAGGGAGTCGTCCGTCGGGTTCTGGTCGTCGCCGACCTGGCCGAGCAGCAGGGTGACGGCGGAGTCGTCGCCGTCGCCGCCGCCGGGCGCCACCACACCGGTCTGCCAGCCCTCACCGGGCAGCTGGTACTCGACCTTGAGGTCCTTCGCCTTGAGCGAGCCCGCCTTGTTCTTGAACTTCAGCAGCGGGTAGAAGACGTCGTCGTGCTTCGACGGGTTGTCGATCCGGTACGTGAACTCGCGGGCGTCGCCGCCGGCGATGAAGGTGTTCGGCACACCGTTCAGCGAGAGGCCGAGGAGCTCCGCCGCCGTCTTCTCGGCCGACGCGGCAGCAGACGGGGTGCCGGTGGCACCGACGGCCATGGCGCCCTGGGCACCGGCCAGCACCATCGAGGACGCGAGCGCGGCGGCGCCGGCGAGGGCAAGAGTGCGACGTATGGACAAGGAAGACCTCACGGGAGTGTCCGGGCACGGCCCGGGAGCGCGGCGGGGCGCGGCCGAGCGCGCCGCGCTCCCCCCACGAAGCTTGAAAGTCCGACGGAGACTACCGAACGATCCAGCCACTTCGGAAGGCAGGTGTCACGCTCCGTCCCGTGCGGCCCACGGAGCTGCCCGAATCGTCCAACTCCGTCCACCCGCAAGGCTTTTGTCTCTTACCAAAAGCACACCCGGCGTGACGGGTACACGCTCGGAGGACCGTACCGCACGGCCCTCGGTGGCGTGAATTCGTCGGGCGGGCGGCGGCGGTCACGGAGGCGGCACCGCGCTGCGCATCGCGGCTAGTGTGAGAAGAAGGACTTGGCGGCGATCAGTGCCCGCTCGTCGCGCAGTACGTCCCCGGGGCGGGTGCCGTTGCCGAGCAGCGCACCGCCCCAGCGCATGCCCATGTAGTCGGCGGTCAGCCGCAGCGTGCCGATCAGCGGGTCCGCCTTGTCGTCCTCGGTGGCCAGGGCGGTGACCGCCCAGATGGTGCCGCCCGCCAGGCCGGTACGGAACACCTTGCCGGGCAGCCGGAGCCAGGCCGACCAGTAGTCGAGGTAGAGCTTCGCGCTGGTGGGCAGCGAGTACCAGTACACCGGCGCGACGAAGACCAGGTCGGTGGCCGCCAACGTGGCGTCCAGCAGCGTCCGTTCGTGACCCTCCGGCTCGGGGAAGGAGCCGTCCCCTGAGTGCCGGAGGTCTTCGAACGGCGGGAGCGGGTGGTCGCTCAGGCGCAGCCAGCGCTGCTCGGCGCCGGGCGGCAGGCTCGCCTCGGCGGCCAGCCGGGCGAGCTGCTCGGAGTTTCCGTCTTCGCGCGAACTCGCGACGAGGAAGAGGAAGTTGCGCGGGGTCTCGGCGCCTGTCTGCTGATCGTCCATCGTGGGCCCCCGTTGGATTGGTACTGGTCGGTCGCAGGCGGCAGCGCGCTGGTCGGGCCGGTTATTCCGGGGACGACTGATTGGGGGTCCGCTGCGCGGGGCTTGGGTGCGTGGGGGGGCTTTCGGGTGGGTGGGTGACGCCGGGGGTGGCTGCGGGGGTGGCCGCTCCGGGGGCTGGATGATTTTCCGACTGCCGACTCTGTGGGTAGGGGGCTTGGACCGTTGGCAGTCTGAAAATCACCCGTCACGCCCCTCTCCGCGGCCACCCCCTCCGCCACCCCCTCCCGCAGCGCACCCTCTCGCTGGGTGGGGAGGGGGTGGGGGGGTGGTGGGTGTGAGTGGGTTAGTG
This sequence comes from Kitasatospora sp. NPDC093558, assembly GCF_040683475.1. Classification (NCBI taxonomy): domain Bacteria; kingdom Bacillati; phylum Actinomycetota; class Actinomycetes; order Kitasatosporales; family Streptomycetaceae; genus Kitasatospora; species Kitasatospora sp. NPDC093558. The sequence goes on from NZ_JBFBDY010000127.1 coordinate 2,628, forward strand.
CGGCTTGGGGGGGGCTCGTCGCCCCCTCCTGCAGCCCTCTTCCGCGGCCACGCCCTCCGCGGCCCTTCCCCTCGCGGTGCCCCTCCCGCAGCACTCCCTCTCGCTGGGGAGGGAAAGGGGGGTGGGGGGATCGGGTGGGTGGGGCTCCGGGCGGGCGCCTCAGTCGGGTAGGCCGGCGCGGCGGCGGGCTACGGATGCTACGGCGGCCCAGTCCTTGTCTCCGTCGCCGTGGGCGAGTGCGTCGAGGAACGCGTCTCGCAGGATGCCGGCGAACGGGAGGGGGACCGTCGCGGCGGCGCCGGCGTCCAGTGCCAGGCCGACGTCCTTGAGGCCCAGGGGGAGGCGGAAGCCGGCCGGCTCGTAGCGGCGCTCGGCCACCATTGCGCCGTAACCGCCGTAGACCGGTCCGGGGAAGAGGGTGTTGGTGATCAGGTCGATCAGGTCGGCCGGGCGGACGCCGTGGGCCTCGGCGAGGGCGCACGCCTCGGCCATCGACTCGATCGCGCAGGCGAGCAGGAAGTTGACGCCGATCTTGGTGGTGTTGGCCTGGCTCGGGCGGTCGCCGAAGTGCCAGGTGCGCTGGCCCATCGCGGCGAACAGCGGCTCGGCGCGCTCCAGCAGTGCGGGATCGCCCGCGGCGAGGATGTTCAGCTGCCCGGCCGCGGCGACCGGGGGGCGGCCGAGGACGGGCGCGGCGACGTAGCCGATGCCGTGGTCGGCGTGTGCGGCCTCGGCGCGCTCGGCGAGCGCGAGTGAGACCGTGGCCATGTTGACGTGCAGGGTCGCCCGCGCGCCTGCGAGCAGGGCGGGGTCGAGCAGCAGCCGTTCGACCGCCGCGTCGTCGGCGAGCATCGAGACCACCGTGTCGGCCTCGAAGACCTCGGCGAGCGTCTCCGCCGCCTCCGCGCCCTCGGCCACCAGGGCGGCCACCGGTTCGGGGGAACGGTTCCAGACCCGGACGGCGTGCCCGGCCCGCAGCAGGCTGCCGGCCATGCCGCGTCCCATTGCTCCCAGCCCCACGAAGCCGACCGTCGTCATCGCGTACTCCCCTCGCCGTGGCCACGCGCCACCCGCGGCCGACTGTACGTCAGCCGCGGGGGCGCCGCTCAGGCGCAGGCGCGCTCCGGGAGCCGTACCGCCCGGCCGCGCTCCAGCTGGGTGAGCACCCGGTGGCGCAGCAGCTCGTACTGGGCCTGGAGGCGGCCGTGGCGGGCCGGGCGGGTGACCGGGCGGCCCGGGCCGACCAGTTCGTCCGGCCCGAACTGCTCGCGGGTGAGGTCGATCTCGACGCCGGGGGCGAAGCGGTTCCACCAGTGGAGGTCCGTCCGCACCCCGCCGACGTACACCTCGCCCATCATCAGCTCGCCGCCGATCAGGTCGTGCAGCACCATCGCGGTGACCCCGCACTGGCCGCGGGCGGGATTGTCGGGACGCCAGTGGGCCAAGTCCTCGGGCGCACAGGTGTCGACACCCCAGGAGGAGCGGATCGCACGTTCGATGTCGTTGAGGGTCCACGCCGTCATACGGGGAAGCCTGCCACGCGCCACCGACAGCGGCACCGGCTTTTGACCGGTCCGCGCCCTGTACTGCAAGGACCCTCCCGATCTTCACCCGAACGAGGGGAACCCGAAACCCGCCGGGCGGCGCGTCACTTCGCGAGCGCGGCGACCCCCGCCTGTGCGAACTGCTCGTCCAGGTCGCCGCTGGGCGCGCCCGCGACGCCGATCGCCGCGACCGGGGCGCCCTTGGCCTGCACCGGGGCTCCGCCGGCCAGGAACAGCGTGCCCGGGATGTCCTTGAGGTTCGGGGCCTGCGCCAGGCGCTTGGCCAGCTCCGAGGTCGGCGCGTTCCAGGAGACCGCGGTGAAGGCCTTGCGCACGGCCGACTCCGGCGACTGCGGGCCGGCCGCGTCGCCCTTGAGCAGCACCCGGGTGACGCCGTCCCGGTCGACGACCGCGACCGAGACGTGCTGGCCGGCCTTGGCCGCCGCGTCCAGGGTGGCCTGGGCGGCGCGGGTGGCGGCGTCGAGGGTCAGGCCCGTGGTCTGGGCCAGGTTCTTGTTCTGGGTGTCGACCTTGACGGCTGCCGGGGTCTCGCCGGTCTCGGCGCTGGCCGAGACGGCGCCGACGGTGGCGGCGAGCGCGGCGGCGGCGAGGGTGCCGGTCAGGACTCGGGTGCGCATGGAGATCTTCTTCACGGGGTCCAGCTCCTCGGGGATTGTGGGGTCGGAAAACGGGGGTCGTGCTTCGATCCTCCGGCCCTGGCGGGGCCCGCCACATCGGCGGTCCGGCGGGGGCGCGCGGGCGGGTCGGAGGACACCGGGGTCAACCGATCGGCTGATGCGGGACCGGGCCGGACGGGTCACCATCGAGGGATCGGCGCAGGTCAGCGCGCCGCCCGTGACCGCCCGACCAGGAGCCCCCGTGCCGCACCCCCGCCCCGCCGACGGCGATCCGGACGCGGGCCGGCTCGCGCTGCTGCTCGACTCCGCCTTCCTCCTGCTGCTCGTCGCCGCGCTCAGCCGCTACCTCACCCACCACGCCGGCAGCCCGCGGATCCCCTGGGTCGTCGGCCTGAGCGCCGCCCTGGCCGCCGCCCAGCCGGCCGGCTCCTGGCTCGCGTACCGCCGGCCGCCCGCGCCCGGCCGGCGCCGGATTTGGCCGTTCGCGACGGTGGTCGCGCTCTGGGTGGTGCTGGTGCTGCTCGCGCCGAGCTTCGCGTGGTGCGCCGTCCCGCTGATCTACACCGCCCTGCGCACGCTCCCCGCGCGGGCGGCGATCCCTCTGGTGGCGGCGCTCACCCTGCTGGTGGTGATCGCCGAGATCCGGCTGCCGGGCGGCGCCGACGCGACGCTCGTCCTGCTGCCGCCCGCCGTCGCGGCGCTCGCCACCGGCGTGTTCCTCTTCATGGCCCGGCAGGACGCCCGCCAGCGCGCGCTGATCGCCGACCTCGTCCGCACCCGGCGCGAACTCGCCGCCACCGAACGGCGGGAGGGCACGCTGGCCGAGCGCGAGCGGCTGGCGATGGAGATCCACGACACCCTCGCCCAGGGGCTGTCCAGCCAGCAGATGCTGCTCCAGGCCGCCGACCGCACCTGGGACGCCGATCCGGCGACCGCCCGCGCGCACGTGCGGACCGCCGCCGACGTCGCCGCCCGGAACCTCGCCGAGGCCCGCCGCTTCGTCCACGACCTCGCGCCCGCCGAACTCGCCGACGGACGGCCGCTGGACGAGGCGCTGCGCGCGCTGGCCGCCCGGGAGTCCGCCGAGAGCGGGCTGCCGGTCCGGTTCCACCTGGACGGCGCACCCGTCCCGCTGCCGGCCGCCGTCCAGTCCGCGCTGCTGCGGATCGCGCAGGGGGCGCTGGCCAACGTCCGGGAGCACGCCGGGGCTTCGGCGGCGGCGATCACGCTGTCCTTCCTCGGCGACCAGGCCGTGCTGGACGTCGCCGACGACGGCCGGGGCTTCGACGGCGTAGGCGGCTCGCCGGGCGGGACGGGCCGGGGGTACGGGCTGCCGGCGATGCGCGCGCGGCTGCGCCAGCTCGGTGGCACGCTGACGGTCGAGAGCGCCCCCGGAGAGGGCACCGTCGTCTCCGCCTCGATCCCCCTGGAGCAGCGATGAACGAGCGAAGCGAGGCCGGCGCATGACCACGTCCCCCGTCCGGCTGCTGGTCTGTGACGACCACGCGGTGGTCCGGGCCGGACTGCTGGCGCTGCTCGCGAGTGCGGGCGACTTCGAGGTGGTCGGCGAGGCGAGCACCGGGGAGGAGGCGGTCGCGCTGGCGGCCCGGCTGGCGCCGCAGGTCGTGCTGATGGACCTCCAGCTCGGCGACGGCATCGACGGCGTGGAGGCCACCCGGCGGATCACCGCCGCCCCCGGCGGTCCGCACGTGCTGGTGCTGACGACGTACGACACCGACGCCGACATCAGCCGCGCGATCGCCGCCGGCGCCACCGGCTACCTGCTGAAGGCCGAGCGGCCGGAGGAGCTGTTCGCCGCCGTGCACGCCGCCGCGCAGGGCCGGACGGTGCTCTCGCCGCCCGTGGCGACGCGGGTGATGGCACAGATGCGGGCGCCCGCGCCTCAGCTCACCGAGCGCGAGCAGGACATCCTGGCGCAGCTGGCGCAGGGGCTCGGCAACCGGGAGATCGCCCGTGCGCTGTTCATCAGCGAGGCCACCGTGAAGACCCACCTGGGCCGGATCTACGACAAGCTCGGCGTGGACACCCGGGCCGGCGCGGTGGCCGTCGCGAAGGAGCGCAGGCTGCTGCGCTGAGCGTCCGTCCGGTGCCGCTCCGTGCTGCCGAAGTGCTCGGAATGTCGGATTCCGGACCAGCGCGCACCGTTCACCCGCACCTCGCCCGCGCCCCTTTCGGGCCTTCGCGTGCCCTGATGCGCCCACAAATAGCTGGTGGCGCTACGTCCACGACCCTGTCACGATTGTGGATGTTTCGTGGAACCCGCTATTGACAAACCAACCACGCGGTTTGTTAGCGTTGAACCAACGACGTCCCCGCGGGGGGCTCGCCGGGGTCCGTGCGGACCGCCCTCGCCGGAGGGCGCCGCCCGGGGGGGCCGGCGGGCGGACGGGGAGTCGGGGGGAGCGGCAGTGCCGAGGCCGCGCGACGAGGGTGGCGCGGAGCGTGTCCGGGGGGACTCGCTCCGCGCCTCCTCTGCCCGTTGGAGCCCTCCACGGCAGCCTCGCGTCACACCATGGCGCTCCAGTGGGGACAGCAGACGTACGGCAGCGGCGCGCGCCCGCACCCGTCCGCCGCCTGGGCGCGCGACGGATGCTCCGGGCGGTCCGCCCCGGGTGAGCTCGCGGTCAGCCCGACCTCGCCCAACTCGCCAAAGTGCAGCGACAGTTGGTAGCCGTCCCGGGTGGCCGCGGCCACCGTCGGCAGTTCCCGGCCGACGCCCAGCGACGTGATCGTCCAGCCGCGCCGCCGCCAGTGCGACTCGACCGCGCCCGCGAGCGCCGGACGCCGCGCCTGCGACACGACGGTGAGGACGTCCCGTCCGCGCGTGACGTACCAGTGCAGGCCGCCACCCTCCCCCGGCCGCGGCATCCGGACACCGGACCGGGGCGGCGCGCTCTGCCAGACCGGCATCGGGCGGATCGCGTCGAAGGTGTCCTGAAGCAGCGTCTCGCACCGCTCCTCGGCAGCGAGTTGATCGATCGTCGCCTCCCCCGACGGCCAGGCGGCCGGCTCCTCCGGCCCGAAACAGGGGCGACCCACCGCGCATCCGATGTTCAGGTCGGCACCACCTGGCAGCACTGGGTTCTCCGTACTCCTCCCGGCGTTCAACCCGGGCAGGGATTCCGTCACTCCTTCGACGGCAGGCATCGGGAATCGGTTCCGGCGACCGCCCGCCCCAGGTCCGAGAGCACACCCCGGCCCGCCTGGCAAGAGCCACGGCAGAACGTCCGATTCCCGCACACCGGGGCGAAATCCGAATTGACTCGGCATCAGCCCGCGAGAGGAGATGGCCTAGTCCGTCGCCGCTCCGCACGAGAGCGCGACACGTCATGCAAGGAGACGATGATGCGCATACTCCTCACCGGCCCGGCCGCGGCCGGCCACCTCTTCCCGATGGTGCCCACCGCCCAGGCCCTGCGCGCCGCCGGTCACGACATCCTGTTCGCCGCCTCGCGTCCGCTGGACCAGATCCGCAGCGCCGGCTTCCCGCTCGCCGAGGTCGGCGACGGCCGCGAGATGCGCGAGCTGTTCGCCGAGGCCAATGACGGCCAGCTCAGCTACAGCGGCCACGGCCTCGACCAGGACGGGATCCTGGAGATGGCCGCCCGCGCCTTCTCCTACACCGCCCGCCCGACCGTCGACGGTCTCCTCGACGTCGCCGCCGACTGGGGCGCGGACCTCCTCGTGCACGCCGCCTTCCAGGCCGCCGCACCCCTGGTGGCGGGCAAGCTCGGGATCCCGTCCGTCCTGCACAACTACGGCATCCCGACCGGCCGCGACATGGTCGAGCGGCTCGCCGCCCACTTCACCGACCTCTACGAGAAGCACGGCGTCGACGGCCCCGCCACGCCCACCTCGCTCAGCATCGGCCCGCTCGGCGGCGACCCGGACGGCCTGCGGATGCGCTACGTGCCCTACAACGGCGGCGGCCTCGTCCCGGGCGAGTTCCTCGGCCCGGCCGAGCGCCCGCGGGTGCTGATCACCCTGGGCACCGTCGTCACCCAGATGGACGGCGTCAGCGCCGTGTCCCGCCTGATCGAGGCGGCCTCCTCGGTCGACGCCGACTTCCTGCTCGCCGTCGACGGCGCCGACCTCGCCCCGCTCGGCACCCTGCCCGGCAACGTCCGCGCCCTGCCCTGGGTGCCGCTCGCCGACCTGGTCCGCCGTTGCGACGCCGTCATCCAGCACGGCGGCGCGGGCACCACGGGCACCACCATGGCGGCCGGCGTGCCGCAGTTGCTGCTCCCCCAGGGCGCCGACAACTACCTGGTCACCGACGCCCTCGTGGCCGCGGGCGTCGCCCTGCGCTCCACCTCGGACACCGTCGACACCGACGTCCTGAACCGCCTCCTGACCGACACCGACCTCCGCACGGCCGCCGCGCGCGTCCGGGCCGAGAACGACGCCCTCCCGACCCCCGCCGCCATGGTTCCCGAGCTGGAAGCCCTGGCCGCCGCCCGCTGAACCACCCCGACGCTAGTGCCGTGGCCGGATAGGTTCGCCGGGTTGCGGCGTCCGGTGCGGTGCATCGCAAGGCGGAGGGTCGTCCTTGTACTGGATGTACTGGGGCGCGCCCGACAACGCAGCGAGGTGCCGTGCTGGGCGTCGCAACGCGGTGGACCTATCCGGTCAGGGCGCTAGGACAGCCGCAGGTCACCAGGCCTGCGGCTGTCTCGTTGCGGCGCGGGCCCACGTCCTGCTGCCGGTCGCCGGACGCCGTCCCGGTCGCCGTGTCGCGCGCTCCGGACAACTGCTCCGGCAGTGTTGCCGGTTCTGCCGGTCGCCGCGGGCCGGTCCGCAGCGACCGCGGGAAGCGCAGGTCGGCAGCGGTGCTGCCGTCGGCGGCCGGTCCGCGCGGAGCCTCCGGCCCTCTGGCCAGGCTGTAGGGGAGCGACCAGACCCGGTCCGTACGGTGGTCGCACCGCAAGGCCGTTCCCCCTGCCGACCCATCAGAGGAGCGTCGCATGAGCCGGTTCGACCAGCTCGCGTACACCGAGGCGGTGCGCCAGGTCCAGGAGGAGATGGGCAGCGCCACCGCCGCCGACCGCCGCCTGCGGCGCCCGGCCGAGGAGGCCGAGCCGCTCACCGGCTCCGAGGCCTCCTTCATCCGCGGCCTCGACGGCTTCCTGTTCGCCAGCGTGGGCCAGACCGGCTGGCCGTACATCCAGTTCCGGGGCGGCCCGACGGGGTTCGTCCACGTGCTGGACGAGCACACCCTCGGCTACCTCAGCGTCCGCGGCAACCGGCAGTACATCACCACCGGCAACCTGCGCGGTGACGACCGGGTCGCGCTCTTCTTCATCGACCACGCCCGCCGGGCCCGCCTCAAGCTGTTCGGGCGCGCCACCGCCGTGCCGGTCGGCGACGACCCCGGGCTCGTGGAGCGGCTGAGCGAGCCGCGCACCGAGGGTGCGGCCGAACACGTCGTCACCATCCGGGTCGAGGCGTTCGCCTGGAACTGCCCCAACCACATCACGCCCCGGTTCAGCCAGCGCGAGGTGTCCGACGCCCTGGCCCCGATCCACGACCGGCTCGAACGCCTGGAGCAGGAGAACGCCGCCCTGCGCGCCGAGCTCGCCGCGGCCCGGGCGCGGTGACCGCTCCCGTGGAGTAGTTCCGCTCCCCCCTCTCGGGGATCCGGTCGCTGGCCGAATTCGGCAGCCGGTTCCGGGCGTTGAGAAAGGTCTGCACCAATCCATAGCCTCGAACCACCCACGAGCCCGAGGCGAACGGAGGCACCACCCATGGTCAGCGACGTGATCGACCGGAACAACCGGTTCCAGGAAATCATGGACCGCCTCACCGGCAAGTCGATCGACGACTACTACAACCCCTACCGGCTCTTCGAATGGCCGGAGCGGCTCCCCGAGAACACCTGGTGGATGAGCCCCGAACTCACCACCACCCACGGCACCGAACTCGCCGGACAGCTCACCCCCGAACAGCTCCACACCCTCTCCAAGCACGAGAGCATCAACTTCTACAGCCTCAACGTCCACGGCATCCGAGAACTCCTCACCGAGGTCGTCGCCCGCATCCACACCACCGGATTCGAGACACCCTCCGAGTTCTTCCACCACTTCATCGGCGAAGAGAACGAACACATGTGGTTCTTCGCCGAGTTCTGCCTGCGCTACGGCAAGAAGATCTACCGCCAGCCCGCCGCCGGCTCCGAAACCCCCACGCAGAACCCGAAGATCGAAAGCCTCCTCGTCTTCACCCGCATCCTGATCTTCGAAGAGCTCGTCGACCACTACAACTCCACGATGGCCGCCGACGAACGCCTCCACGACACCATCCGTGCCATCAACCGCATCCACCACCAGGACGAATCCCGCCACATCGCCTTCGGCCGCGAACTCGTCGCCCTCCTCTACCAGGACCTCCAAGAGACCGCGACCGACCAGGAACTCACCGACATCTCCACCTACCTGCGCCGCTACCTCACCCACAGCTTCGAATCCCTCTACCACCCCCAGGTCTACCGCGACGCCGGCTTCGACAAGCCCCACGAGATCCGCCGCCTCCTCCTGGAATCCCCCGCCCGCGCCGAAGCCGAGCAGCGCACCTTCCGCAAGACCACCAAATACCTGGAAAAGACGGGACTCCTGCGATGAACCGCCTCACCGGCAGCGACGGACAGCACGCCCTCGCCATCCTCGGACCGCCCGCCACCCGCCTCCTCCAGGAGCTCGACCACACCTTCACCACCTGGGCCAAGGACGCCGGCGCCGACCAGATCGCCCCGCCCCCGCTCTACCCCGTCACCGACCTCGAGAAGTTCGACGTCTACACCAACTTCCCCCACCTCGCGTGGACCGCCGCCCCCCTCGACCTCACGGGCGACAAGGCCGGGCAGCACAAGCCGTCGGGCGGACGCTTCACCCCCGACGCCCTCGCCGACGCCCGCTACGGCCTGCCCCACGCCACCTGCTACGGCGCCTACCTCTACCTCGAGGACACCACCCTCCCCGGCGACACCCTCCTCACCCTCGTCAACCGCTGCTTCCGCCACGAGGACCACTACGAAGGACTGCGCCGCCTCGCCAGCTTCCAGATGCGCGAGATCGTCGCGATCGGCAGTTACGACCACACGCAGCAGGTCCTGCACCACTTCACCGAACGCATCCTCGCGTTCGCCCGGGCCCTCGGCCTCGACCTCGGCAAGGCCCCGGCCGGCGACCCGTTCTTCCAGAACGACGGCGCCCGCGCCCTCCTGCAGAAACTCAACCCCGTCAAACACGAGTTCCAGTACGGCGACCTCGCGATCGCCTCCGTCAACACCCACCGCAACTTCTTCGGCGAGCGCTGCAACATCACCCTCGCCACCGGTGAACACGCCTACACCTCCTGCACCGCCTTCGGCCTCGAACGCTGGATCGCCGTCCTCACCGAATACTTCGGCGGCGACCTCGACGAAGCCGCCGAAGCCGTCCGCAGCGCCGGGGCCGCCGACGGCGCCGGCCCGTCGTGACCCAGCCCCGCATCGGCGTCGACCTCGTACCGCTCACGCGGATCCACGAACTCCTGCCGGTGCTCAGGCGGTTCCTCTCCACCGACGAGCTGACCGCCTCCCGGACCCCCGACGGCGCGCCCGACCCGTCCGGGATCGCCGGACGCCTGGCCGCCAAGGAAGCCGTCTTCAAGCTGTTCGGCACCGTCGGACGGCCCGTGCCCTGGCAGGGCATCGAGATCCTGCGCGGCCCCGGCGGACGCCCCGAGGTCCGGCTGGCCGGCTCCGCCGCCGAACTCGCCGCCGACGCCGGGCTCGGCCCGATCGACATCAGCATCAGCCACGACGGCGGCTTCGCCATCGCCGTCGCGGCCACCACCGCCCCCTGAGCGGTCCGCGCAGTCTTCCCCGTCTCCCGCCTCCCGTCTCCCGTTTCGAAGGGAATCGCCATGAGCGCCACCGGAATCGACAAGGTCCGCGACTGGATCCTCGGCCGCCACCCCGGCCGCACCGAACTCGCCCTCGACGTCAACATCATCGAGAGCCGCCTGGTCGACTCGCTCGCCTTCGTCGAGCTCGTCTACACCATCGAGGACGCGGCCGGCGTCGAGATCGACTTCGACGCCATCGACATCGAGGACTTCCAGTCCCTCGCCACCATCCAGAAGGCGTTCTTCGCCGCCGCCTGAGCCCCGAGGAGGGAGCACACCCATGCACGCCGTTTCCTACACCGCCCAGTGGATGGCCGCCGCCCGCGCCCAGGAGTCCGAGCGCGAGGACGCCCTGTTCACCGACCCACTCGCCCGCGACCTCGCCGCGCCCAAGGGCTTCGAGCTGATCGAGCGTTACGTCGGCGGCGGTGTCCTGCCGTTCATCTCGATCCGCACCCGCTACCTCGACGACGCCATCCGCGACACCCTCGCCGACAGCGGCATACGACAGGTCGTCCTGATCGCCGCCGGCATGGACACCCGCGCCTTCCGCCTCGACTGGCCCGACGGCGTGGTGCTGTACGAGGTCGACCACGGCCCCCTCATCACCGAGAAGCGCCGCCGCCTCGACGCCCTCGGCGCCACCCCCCGCACCGACCGCCGCGAAGTCTCCGCCGACCTCACCCAGGACTGGCTCCCCACCCTCGAAGCCGCCGGCGTCGACCGCACCCGCCCCACCCTCTGGATCGCCGAGGGACTGACGTTCTTCCTCACCGAGGAGCAGGTCTCCGGTCTGCTCCGGCTCCTCGCCTCGGCCTCCGCCCCGGGCAGCCGCCTGGCCTTCGACATGCTCGGGCGCGCCCTGCTGCGCAGCCCGTTCTCCAAGCCCTTCCTCGGCGCCCTGGCCGCCGACGGCACGCCGTGGGTCTTCGGCACCGACGAGCCTGAGGAGTTCCTGACCGCCAACGGCTGGAAGGCCACCGACATCAGCGAGCCCGGCCAGCCCGGCGCCGGCGAGGGCCGCTGGCCCTACGACGTCCAGCCCCGCAACCGCCGCGGCGCCAACCGGCTCTGGCTCGTCCGCGCCGAGACAGCGGCCTCCTGATGGGCCGGCCGACCACCGACCGCCGGATCACCCTGGAGCGGATCGAGTCGTACGCGCCCGAGCGCAGCGTGCGGATCGAGGAGCTCGGCGAGCGGCTGGGTCTGCGCCGCGGTGATCTGGGGGTGTTCCGGAAGTTCTACGGTCTCGACCGGCTGCGGTACGACCCCGAGCTGTCGCTGCTGGAGCTGCTGCGCCCGGCGGCGCGCGCGGCGCTGACCGGCGTGCCGGACGGCGGGCGGGTGGAGTTCGTGGCGTACGCGCACGTCACGCAGGCCGTGGCGCCCGCCGACACCGACATGGCCCAGCTCGTGCGGGACGATCTCGGGCTCGTCGGGGCCGAGGCGTTCGGGCTCAGCCACCAGGCGTGTGTCAGCAGTCTCGGGGCGATCGAGGTCCTCGGGAACCTCCTGCGCGCCGAGGGCGGCGAGGGCGCCCACGCGCTGATGGTCACCGGTGAGCAGGCGTACTCCCCGGTCGTCCAGCTGGTCCCCAACACCGCGATCATGGCGGATGCCGCGGCGTCCTGCCTGCTCACCCTGGACGGTGACGGCGACGTGGTCCGCTCGTTCGTCACGCGGACCCTCGGCGAGTACGCGCGGTGGCTGGAGCTCACCCCCGAGCAGAGCACCGAGTACGGCGAGCAGTACGCCCCGAGGATCGCCGAAGTCATCCACCAGGCCATCGCCGAGGCCGGGTTGACGTTCGACGACATCGACCTCGTGATCCCGCACAACGTCAACAAGCTCGCCTGGCGCCAGACGATCAAGGAGCTCGGGCTCGACCAGGAGAAGGTCTTCCTGGACAACGTCCCGGTCTACAGCCACACGTTCGCCGCCGACGTCTTCGTCAACTACACCACCCTGCGCGACACCGGCCGGCTCGTCGACGGCGCGCACTACCTCCTGGTCTCCGTCGGCCTCGGCGCCACCTTCGGCGCGATGGTCATCACCCACCGCTCCCCGGGAGGCAGCCGGTGAACCGTCAGGACGTGCTGATCACCATCGAGAAGGCACTCAGCGAGGTCCTGGAGCGTCCCATCACCGGGCTGACCGAGGACACCGCGCTCTTCGACGACCTGCGGCTCGACTCCTCGTCCGTCCTCGGACTGCTGATGACCGTCGAGGAGGCGACCGGGATCGCGGTCGACCCGGACGACCTCGACATCGACCACCTGCGCACCATGCGCTCGTTCGCCGACTACGTCGAGGCCGCGCTGCGCCGGGAAGAGGGGCTTTCGTGAACGCGCTCGCCCTCCGGGCCGCCACCGCCGTCCGCGCCCCCGCGGGACCGGGCGCCGGCCAGGACGACCCCGCCCTGCTCGACTACTTCACCGACCTCCTGGCCCCCTTCGGCCAGAAGCCCGACGCGGACCTCTACCGCCGCGGCGCCCACCTGCACCACCGCGACCTCGTCGACCTCCTCCTGGCCGACGCATCCGTCGCCTCGGCCCGGCCCGACCTGGCGATCGTCGCCCACGCCCTGCCCGACCTCGCCCCCTTCACCGCCACCGCCCCCTACCTCACCGCCCGACTCGGCGGCCGTGCCACCAACTTCGCGCTCACCGAGCAGGGCCTCGCCGCGCCCTTCACCGCCCTGCGCATCGCCTCCGCCTACCGGAAGTCCGGCCAGGCGCAGCAGATCGCCATCGCCGTCCTCGAACAGAGCACCCTGCCCACCCCCTCCCCCCTGCCCCAGGCAGCCCCGCTCGTCGACTCCGCCGCCCTCCTGGTCCTCGACGCGGGCACCGGGCCCGGCCCGCGCTTCGTCCGCGCCCGTTCCGCGGACTCCGCGGGCCAGGCCCTCCAGGCCGAACTCGCCGGCCCGGAGGCGGAGAACACGCTCCTCGTCCTCGGCCCCTGGGTCACCGACGAGATCCCCCACCACCCCGCCACCCACCGCGCCGAGCCCGGCGGCTACTGCACCAGCGTCTGGCTCGAACTCGCCGGCCACTGGCAGGACTGGCAGCACGCCCACCACCGCATCGTCCTGTGCGACACCGACCCCCGCACCGGCCGCACCCACCTCGCCGTGTTCGCCAACGGTTAGGGCGTGTCTTTCGGATCAGGTCGGAGGGCCGCGGCGTCAGGGTGCGTGCATCGCAAGGCGGAGGAGGGAGTCCATGCGGAGCATCGGCGACC
>NZ_JBFBDY010000128.1:0-15807 GCF_040683475.1 Kitasatospora sp. NPDC093558
CCGCCCGCTGCCCCTCACGGGGAGGCGGACGGGCCGTCGCCGTTCGCAGAGCGCTCCTACCGCGCTCCTACAGCGCGCCCGGGCGCACCAGCCCGCTCTCGTACGCGTACACCGCCGCCTGGACGCGGTCACGCAGCTGGAGCTTCGTCAGGACGTGCCCCACGTGCGTCTTCACCGTCGTCTCGCTGACGAACAGCTCGGCCGCGATCTCCGCGTTCGACAGCCCGCGCGCCACCAGCTTCAGCACCTCCAGCTCCCGCTCGGTCAGCGCGTTCAGCGCCTGCGGCGGCGCCTCCTCGCCCGACGGCAGCTTGGTGGCGTACATGTCCAGCAGCCGCCGGGTGATGCTCGGCGCCAGCATCGCCGCACCGTCCGCGACCACCCGGATCGCCTGCACCAGCTCCTCGGCCGGCACGTCCTTCAGCAGGAAGCCGCTCGCGCCCGCGCGCAGCGCCTCCACCACGTACTCGTCCAGGTCGAAGGTGGTCAGCACCAGCACCTTGGCCGGCCCGTCCCGCCCCGGCCCGGCGATCCGGCGGGTCGCCTCGACGCCGTCCATCCTCGGCATCCGGATGTCCATCAGCACCACGTCGGGCTGCAGCGCCCGGACCTGGTCCAGCGCCTGCTGACCGTCGCCGGCCTCACCGACCACCACCAGGTCGGACTCGGCCTCCAGGATCATCCGGAAACCGGTGCGCAGCAGCGGCTGGTCGTCGACCAGCAGCACTCGGATCGTCACTAGGACTCCTTGCCGTTCGGATCCCCCGTGGGATCGCCCTCTTCAGACGTACGGGCCAGCGGCAGCGGGTACGGCGGCGGCGTGCCGCCGAACTCCGGGCAGCTGGCCTGGTGGTCGCACCAGTCGCAGAGCCGGTTGCGGGTCGCCGGGAAGTCCCCGGTGGCCACCGCGTGGGCGATCCGCTCCCAGAGCGCCTGCAGCTTGCGCTCCACGGCGAGCAGGTCCGCCTCGTCCGGGTCGTACGAGACGACGTCCCCGCCCCCGCCGAGGTAGACCAGCTGGAGCCGCTTGGGGATCACGCCCTTCCAGCGCCACACCACCAGCGCGTAGAACTTCATCTGGAACATCGCCTTGCCCTCGAAGTCCCGCGAGGGCGCCCGGCCGGTCTTGTAGTCCACCAGACGGACCTCGCCGGTCGGGGCGACGTCGACCCGGTCGATGTAGCCGCGCAGCAGCAGCCCCGACTCCAGGGCCGTCTCCACGTACAGCTCGCGCTCCACCGGATGCAGCCGGGTCGGGTCCTCCAGCCGGAACCACTGGCCCACCAGCTTCTCGGCGTCCCCCAGCCAGCGCGTGAGCGCCGCCCCGTCCGGATCGTCCGGGAACAGCCCGCCGAGCTCCGGACGCTCGCCCAGCAGCCGCTCCCACTGCGGGCGCAGCAGGCCCAGCGCCCGCTCCGGCGTCCGCTCGACCGCCGGGCTGTCGAACAGCCGCTCCAGCACCGCGTGCACCAGCGTGCCCCGCGTCGCCGCCGCGCTCGGCGGCTCCGGCAGCCGGTCGATCACCCGCAGCCGGTACAGCAACGGGCAGGTCAGGAAGTCACCCGCACGGGACGGGGACAGGCCGGTCGGGGGCGCCGCCGGGCGCGCCGGGACCCCGGCGGCACTGGTGGTGTCGGTCTGCTGCATGCACCCGACCCTATTGCCCTTCGCTGTCATCCCGCTGCCACCGTGCTGCCACGCCGCCGAACAGGGCCCGCCCCAGTGGGTATGCACTCAGACAGAGGGGCGCGCGGCGCGGTGCCGCCGAGATCACGTAGCGTGGGCAACCGGCGCAACTCGGGGGAGTCGACCGAAGGGAACACGGTGAGCGACAGCAGGGGGCAGCGGACCTCCGACCAGCCGCCGCACGACGGCGGTCGCCCGCCCGGCCGGACACCGGAACCGCGCAAGCGCGGCGCCGGCATCCTGATGGGCCGGCCCTTCGGCGTGCCCATCTACGTCACCCCGTCCTGGTTCGTCATCGCCGCCCTGATCACCTGGATCTTCGGCGGGCAGCTGGGCGGCGTCCTGCCCGGGCTCGGCGGCTCCCGCTACCTCGTCGCCTTCTCCTTCGCCGTCGTCTTCTACGCCTCCGTCCTGATCCACGAACTCGCCCACACCCTCGTCGCCCTGCGCTACCGGCTCGGCGTGCGCCGCATCCAGCTCCAGTTCTTCGGCGGCGTCTCCGAGATCGAGAACGAGGCCGAGACGCCATGGCGGGAATTCTGGCTGGCCTTCGTCGGCCCCCTCCTCTCCCTCGTCCTCGGCGGAGCCTTCTACCTCGCCACCCGGGCCGTCGAACTCGCCTCGGTACCCGGCGTGCTGCTCACCGGCCTCATGGTCTCCAACTTCGTCGTCGCCGCCTTCAACCTGCTGCCCGGACTGCCCCTGGACGGCGGCCGCATGCTGCGCGCGGCCGTCTGGGCCGTCACCGGAAAACCGATGACCGGCACCATCGCCGCCGCCTGGGTCGGCCGCGCGCTCGCCGTCGCCGTCCTCATCGGACTACCCCTGATCAGCGCCTCCCGCGGAGTCCAACGCACCGGCACCGACACCCTCGTCGACGCCGTCATCGCCGCCGTCCTCGCCGCGATCATCTGGAACGGCGCCGGCGGCAGCGTCCGCAACGCCCGCCTCAAAGAAGCCCTGCCCGGACTCCGCCTGCGCGACCTCGCCCGCCGGGCCGTCGAAGTCACCGCCGACACCCCCCTCGGCGAAGCCCTGCGACGCGCCCGCGAAGCCCAGGCCGGAGCCGTCGTCGTCATCGACGGCCGCGGCGAGCCGATCGCCATCGTCCGCGAATCCGCCGTCCGCGCCGTCCCCGAACACCGCCGCCCCTGGGTCGCCGTCGGCCCCCTCGCCCGCGACCTCGAACCCGGCCTGCGACTCGCCGCCGACCTCACCGGCGAAGACCTCCTGCGCGCCGTCCGCGCCACCCCGGCCGGCGAATACCTCGTCGTCGAACCCGACGGCCGCACCTACGGCGTCGTCGCCCTCACCGACATCGAACAACGCCTCACCGCCGCCGTCACAGGCCGCTGACCGGGGCCCCTGGCAGGCGCGAGTGCACACTTCCCTTAGGATTGGCCGCATGTCCGAACCGACCGGTGCCGCCCGCCGACGCGGGCCCTTCCAGGTCGGGGACCAGGTCCAGCTGACCGACCCCAAGGGTCGCCACTACACGTTCACGCTCCAGGCCGGGAACCAGTTCCACACCCACAAGGGTGCGTTCCCCCACGACGAGCTGATCGGCGCCCCCGAAGGCACGGTCGTGCGCACCACGGGGAACGTCCCGTACCTCGCGCTGCGCCCCCTGCTCCCCGACTACGTCCTGTCCATGCCCCGCGGCGCCGCCGTGATCTACCCCAAGGACGCGGGCCAGATCCTCGCGATGGCCGACATCTTCGCCGGCGCCCGCGTCGTCGAAGCCGGCGTGGGCTCCGGCGCGCTCAGCACCTACCTGCTGCGCGCCGTCGGCGAACAGGGCATGCTCGCCTCCTACGAGCGCCGGCAGGACTTCGCCGACATCGCCAAGGGGAACGTCGAACGCTACTTCGGCGGCTCCCACCCGGCCTGGAAGCTCACCGTCGGCGACCTCCAGGACAACCTCGTCGAAACCGACGTCGACCGCATCATCCTCGACATGCTCGCCCCCTGGGAATGCCTCGACGTCGCCTCCAAGGCACTCGTCCCCGGCGGCCTCATCTGCTGCTACGTCGCCACCACCACGCAGATGTCCAAGACCGTCGAGGCACTGCGCGACCACGGCACCTTCACCGAGCCGCAGGCCTGGGAGACCATGGTCCGCACCTGGCACCTCGAAGGCCTCGCCGTCCGCCCCGACCACCGCATGATCGGCCACACCGGCTTCCTCCTCACCGCCCGGCGCCTCGCCGACGGCGTCGAGCCGCCGCTGCGCCGCCGCCGCCCCGCCAAGGGCGCCTACGGCGAGGACTACGACAACGGCACGCCCGAGCCGACCCTCCAGGAGCGCGCGGCCGCCCGGGCCGCCGCCCGCGCCGCCGCGGCCGACGAGACCGACCTCGGCTGACGCACGACCGTCCCGGAAGGGGTGGCGCGGCCCGTCCGCGCCACCCCTTCGGCGTTCCCGCCCCGGGCACCCGACGGCCGCCGCGATGTGGGACGATGCCAGCTCACGCAGAGCACTTGGCACAGACCACTTCGCACACACCACTTCGCACAGAGCACTGGAGGGGACGCCTGGTGGAGACCGCGGTCGCGACGACGGCTGGACAGCAGACCCCGGCAGGCCGCACCCGGCCCGGCCACGACCGAACCACCCCCTGGCACTGGGCCCTCGCACTCGCCGGCTGCGCAGCCGTCGTTGCAAGTGCCCTCGCCGCCTCACCCGCCACCGGCACCCCGGCGCCCCTCCACGGCACCGCCCCCAAAGCCGCCGCCAAGGCCCTCGCCCCCGACCCCGCCAAAGCCCAACTCCCCCTCGACTGCGGCCCGTTCCCCGTCAAACCCACGGTCAGCCTCGCCGCCGACCTCGGCGACGGCCGGCCCAGCACCATCGTCGCCGCACACTGCGCCGCCGAAACCGGCACCCCGCCCGACGCCGTCTACCTCCTCGGCGGCACCGCCGAACGGCCCGTCGTCCTCGCCACCCTCGTCTCCGAACGCGACAACCTCACCGTCACCCGGCTCAACCTGCGCTCCGACGGCACCATCACCGGCCACGCACAGGGCTACTCCAGCGACGACGTCCCCCGCTTCAGCCCCGACGTCTCACTCGACCTCACCTGGACGCACAAGAGCGGCGGCTGGGTACGCACCCAGACCGCCGCCCCGAACACCCGGACCTGAAACGCCTATTCGTCCGCGTCCGGCCCGTACACCTCAACCCCGTCCTCGACCCGGCGCACGTGGATGCAGTCGCCGGGGCACTCCTTGGCCGAATCCACCACATCCTGAAGCAGCGTCAGCGGCACCGGAGCCGTCTCACCCGGCTGCTGACGCAACTCGTCATCCGGCCCCTTCACGTACGCCAGACCGTCGATGTCGAGCTCGAACACCTCCGGCGCGTACTGCGCACAGATGCCGTCACCGGTGCACAGGTCCTGGTCGATCCACACCTCCAGGCTCTCGCCCGCCGCCGTCCGCTCGGTCACCGACATCGCACTCCGCCGTTTCTGTCCCGGGTCGCCCCAATACATGGGCAATCCCGCCATTCGTACAACGATCGGACCCCTTGTCCCGGTCCCGATCGGATATCGACTCGCTCGACGATACATCTGGTCCGCTTTGGGCCGTGCGCGGTGGGTATCCCCTTAGCAGAGGGGAAGCACGCGAGGGCGAAGATCGGACACGCCCGTTCCATCTTTCTTGATCTAGGGGTTTACGGACCCCTGGTCCCAGGTAGGGTCTGGAAGCGTCCAGCTCCCCGGAGGAGGTGAGGACCGTGGCAGCCCACGATGACGACTACAACCGCAGCACCGGCAGGCCCGCTCGTGGTTCCGACGAGGCCGCTCAGGTCTCGTACCTTGAGCAGGAAATCGCCGTGCTGCGCCGCAAGCTCGCCGACTCGCCGCGCAATTCGAGAATCCTCGAAGAGCGGATCGTCGAGCTCCAGACCAACCTGGCCGGCGTGACCGCCCAGAACGAACGACTCGCCTCCACGCTGCGCGAGGCCCGCGACCAGATCGTGGCCCTCAAGGAAGAGGTGGACCGGCTGGCCCAGCCGCCCGCCGGCTTCGGCACCTTCCTGCAGGCCAACGAGGACGGCACCGCCGACATCTTCACCGGCGGCCGCAAGCTCCGCGTCAACGTCAGCCCCGACGTCGAACTCGACGGCCTGCGGCGCGGCCAGGAAGTGATGCTCAACGAGGCCCTCAACATCGTGGACGCGATGGCCTTCGAGCGCATCGGCGAGATCGTCACCCTCAAGGAGATCCTCGAGGACGGCGAACGCGCCCTGGTCATCGGCCACACCGACGAGGAACGCGTCGTACGCCTCGCCGAACCGCTGCGCGAGGTCACCATCCGGGCCGGGGACGCCCTCCTGCTGGAGCCCCGCTCCGGCTACGTCTACGAGGTCGTGCCGAAGTCCGAGGTCGAGGAACTCGTCCTCGAAGAGGTCCCGGACATCGACTACCGCCAGATCGGCGGCCTCAGCAACCAGATCGAACTCATCCGCGACGCGGTCGAGCTGCCCTACCTGCACGCCGACCTCTTCAAGGAGTACGAGCTGCGCCCGCCCAAGGGCGTCCTGCTCTACGGCCCGCCCGGCTGCGGCAAGACGCTGATCGCCAAGGCGGTCGCCAACTCGCTCGCCAAGAAGGTCGCCGAGGTCACCGGCCGCCCCCAGGGCAAGAGCTACTTCCTCAACATCAAGGGCCCCGAGCTCCTCAACAAGTACGTGGGCGAGACCGAGCGGCAGATCCGCCTGGTCTTCCAGCGGGCCCGGGAGAAGGCCGGCGAGGGCACCCCCGTCATCGTCTTCTTCGACGAGATGGAGTCGCTCTTCCGCACCCGAGGCTCGGGCGTCAGCTCGGACGTGGAGAACACCATCGTCCCGCAGCTGCTCGCCGAGATCGACGGCGTGGAGGGCCTGGAGAACGTCATCGTCATCGGCGCCTCGAACCGCGAGGACATGATCGACCCGGCGATCCTGCGGCCCGGCCGCCTGGACGTCAAGATCAAGATCGAGCGCCCGGACGCCGAGGCCGCGAAGGACATCTTCTCCAAGTACCTGAAGGCCTCGCTGCCCTTCCACCCCGACGACCTCAAGGAGCACGACGGCTCCATCGACGCCACCGTGGCCGCGATGATCCAGTCGGTCGTGGAACGGATGTACTCGGAGACCGAGGACAACCGCTTCCTGGAGGTCACCTACGCCAACGGGGACAAGGAAGTCCTGTACTTCAAGGACTTCAACTCCGGCGCGATGATCCAGAACATCGTCGACCGCGCGAAGAAGATGGCCATCAAGGACTTCCTCGACCACGGCCAGCGCGGTCTGCGCGTCTCCCACCTGCTCGCCGCCTGCGTGGACGAGTTCAAGGAGAACGAGGACCTGCCCAACACCACCAACCCGGACGACTGGGCCCGCATCTCCGGCAAGAAGGGCGAGCGGATCGTCTTCATCCGCACGCTCGTCACCGGCAAGCAGGGCGCCGAGTCCGGCCGCTCCATCGACACTGTCGCCAACACGGGGCAGTACCTGTAACCGCTTGACCCGGGCCGGTACCGGTCCCCGGAGCAGCACGCACCCCGTCCGGCTGTGGCGCCTCGCGGCCCCGCAGCCGGACGGCGCGTCTCGGGGCCCGGCCATCGGCCCCGCGTTCTAGGCTCGACGCACCGTTCGCGGGCAGACCGCCGGCACCGGTGTTGTTCAGCGGTACGTCAGCGTGTTCCGCCCAGGGGGGCGGCGCACCGGGCAAGGAGGGCCGCATGACCGTACGGCGCGTGATGGGCATCGAGACCGAGTACGGGATCTCCGTGCCCGGGCACCCCAACGCCAACGCCATGCTCACCTCGTCCCAGATCGTCAACGCGTACGCGGCGGCGATGCACCGGGCACGGCGGGCCCGCTGGGACTTCGAGGAGGAGAACCCGCTGCGCGACGCACGGGGCTTCGACCTCGCGCGCGAGGTGGCGGACGCCAGCCAGCTGACCGACGAGGACATCGGCCTCGCCAACGTCATCCTGACCAACGGGGCCCGGTTCTACGTGGACCACGCGCACCCCGAGTACAGCTCGCCCGAGGTGACCAACCCGCGCGACGCCGTGCTCTGGGACAAGGCCGGCGAACGGATCATGGCGGCCGCCGCACAGCGCGCCCTGGAATTGCCCAACGGGCAGAACATCCACCTGTACAAGAACAACACCGACAACAAGGGCGCCTCCTACGGCACCCACGAGAACTACCTGATGAAGCGGGCGACGCCGTTCGCCGACATCGTCCGCCACCTCACCCCGTTCTTCGTCTCCCGTCAGGTGGTCACCGGAGCCGGCCGCGTCGGCATCGGCCAGGACGGCTCCGCACACGGCTTCCAGATCAGCCAGCGCGCCGACTACTTCGAGGTCGAGGTCGGCCTGGAGACCACCCTCAAGCGGCCGATCATCAACACCCGCGACGAACCGCACGCCGACGCCGAGAAGTACCGCCGGCTGCACGTGATCATCGGCGACGCCAACCTCTCCGAGATCTCCACCTACCTCAAGCTCGGCACCACCGCGCTGGTCCTGTCGATGATCGAGGACTCCTTCATCGCCTCCGACCTCGCCGTCGACCAGCCGGTGCGCACCCTGCACCGGGTCTCCCACGACCCGACGCTCAAACACCTGATCACCCTGCGCAACGGGCGCAAGCTCACCGCCGTCCAGCTGCAGCTGGAGTACTTCGAGCTCGCGCGCAAGTACGTCGAGGACCGCTTCGGCACCGACGCGGACGAGCAGACGATGGACGTCCTGGCGCGCTGGGAGGACGTCCTCGGCCGGCTGGAGCGCGACCCGATGTCGCTCTCCCGCCAGCTGGACTGGATCGCCAAGCGGGAGATCCTCGAGGGCTACCGCAGCCGGGACGCCCTGGAGTGGGACAACCCGCGGCTGCACCTCGTCGACCTCCAGTACAGCGACGTGCGGCCCGAGAAGGGCCTCTACAACCGCCTGGTGGCCCGCGGCAGGTTCGAGCGGCTGGTCACCGAGCAGGAGGTCGAGCGGGCCGTCTCCAAGCCCCCGGAGGACACCAGGGCGTACTTCCGCGGGCGCTGCCTGGACCAGTACGCGGAGCACGTGGCGGCGGCGTCCTGGGACTCGGTCATCTTCGACCTGCCGGGCCGCGACTCGCTGCAGCGGGTGCCCACCCTGGAGCCCCTGCGCGGCACCCGCAACCACGTCAAGGAACTGCTCGACCGCTGCCGGACGGCCGAGGACCTGCTCCGGGTCCTCTCCGGCGGGTAACTTTTCGATCACCACGGGTGAACGTCCGCCGAATGGGAATCATCCGGGGTGACAGCGGGTGTTGGACAGGAAGCGCCACCGGCAAACCGGGAGCGGTAGTCGCACCTTGTGTATAGGGTCGGTGCAGCAAGCGGCGACCCAACCGTGCCAGACGATTCGAGCGGGGTGAGGGAAATGGCGAGCAAGGACACCGGCGGCGGCCAGCAGCGGGCGAACCGCTCCTCCGAGGAGGTCGAGGAGCAGGCCGCGGAAGCCCAGAATTCCGACGACCTCAAGGAACGCCAGGAAAAGCTCAGCGACGACGTCGACGCGGTGCTGGACGAAATCGACGAGGTGCTCGAATCGAACGCCGAGGATTTCGTGAGGGGATTTGTCCAGAAGGGTGGGCAATGACCCAAATGTCCGATTTTGAAAATCGGGCATGTTGTGGACGCTGTCGGCAGTGGCTTCCTGAGACTGATTTCGCGCGCAATAGGGCGCGACCGAACGGGCTTCAGGTCTATTGCCGGGCGTGCACGGCGGAATATCACCAGCAGAGGCTTGGCAAGGGCAAGGTGGTACGACAGCGCATGCCCGATGGGTACAAGCGCTGTCCGAAGTGCGAGGAAATCCGGCCCCATTCCGACTGGGGCCGGAATCGTGCCGCGACGGACGGATTCAACTCGCACTGCAAACCATGCCGTAGAGCCGAGGATCGGCGGCGGTATTTCAAGAGAACGCACGGACTGACCGAGGCCGAGCTGGCGGTGTTGTTCGCCGAGCAGTGCGGGATCTGCGCTATCTGTCTTGAGCGGCGGGCGGAGCACGTGGATCACGACCATGAAACGGGTAGGGTCCGTGGTGTCCTCTGTTTCGCCTGTAACGCCGCTCTGGGGCAGCTGAGGGACCGGCCCGACGTGCTTCGGAGGGCTGCCGACTACCTGGAAGGAATCGTGTGGAAGCCAACACTCGTGGCACCGGGCGTCTACCGGCTGCCTTCCTGACCCCGGGGTCCTCCTCGTTCCTGGACTTCCTCGCCGAGCACAAGCCGGAGTTGATCCCCGGCCGTCGTGGGCTTCCGGAGGGGGCGGTGGTCGAGGCCCCGCACGGGACCACGATCGTCGCCGCGGTGTTCGACGACGGCGTGGTCATCGCCGGTGACCGTCGCGCCACCATGGGCAACGTGATCGCCCAGCGGGACATCGAGAAGGTGTTCCCGGCCGACGAGTACAGCGCGGTCGGCATCGCCGGCACCGCGGGCCTCGCGGTCGAGATGGTCCGGCTGTTCCAGCTGGAGCTGGAGCACTACGAGAAGATCGAGGGTGCCACGCTCTCCCTGGAGGGCAAGGCCAACCGGCTCACCAGCATGATCCGGGGCAACCTCGGCATGGCGATGCAGGGCCTCGCGGTGGTGCCGATGTTCGCCGGCTACGACCTCGACCTCGGCCGGGGGCGGATCTTCGGCTACGACGTCACCGGCGGGCGCTCCGAGGAGCGCGGCTTCGCGGCCACCGGCTCCGGTTCGGTGTTCGCGCGCGGCTCGATGAAGAAGCTCTACCGGGAAGGCCTGACGGCCGACCAGGCCGCCACCCTGGTCGTCCAGGCGCTCTACGACGCGGCGGACGACGACTCCGCCACCGGCGGTCCCGACCTGGCCCGCAAGATCTACCCGATCGTCTCGCTGATCACCGCGGACGGCTTCCGCCGGCTCACCGAGCCGGAGGTCGCGCAGATCGCCGTCTCCATCACCGACCAGCGCCTCGCCCACCCCAACGGCCCGCAGGCCCCGCTGCTCTAGCCGCTACCTCACAGGAAAGGGACGACCGCCGGTGTCGACACCGTTCTACGTCTCGCCCCAGCAGGCCATGGCGGACCGCGCGGAGTACGCCCGCAAGGGCATCGCGCGCGGTCGCAGCGTGGTCGTGCTCACCTACGCCGACGGCATCGTCTTCGTCGCCGAGAACACCTCGCGGGCGCTGCACAAGGTCTCCGAGATCTACGACAAGATCGCCTTCGCGGCGGTCGGCCGCTACAACGAGTTCGAGAACCTGCGCATCGGCGGCGTGCGTTACGCCGACCTGCGCGGCTACTCCTACGACCGGGCCGACGTCACGGCCCGGGGCCTCGCCAACGTCTACGCCCAGACGCTGGGCACGATCTTCTCCTCGGTCGGCGAGAAGCCGTACGAGGTCGAGCTGATCGTCGCCGAGGTCGGCCGGACGACGGAGGAGGACCAGGTCTACCGCCTCACTCCGGACGGCTCGATCGTCGACGAGAAGAACTACGTGGTGGTCGGCGGCAACGCCGACTCCATCGGCAACTACCTGGGCCAGCGCCACCGCGGCGGGATGGCGTTGGGCGAGGCGGTGCGGCTCGCCGTCGACTCGCTGGCCCGCGACCCCAACGGTGGCAGCGCCCGCAGCCTGACGCCGGAGCAGCTGGAGGTGGCCGTCCTCGACCGCCAGCGGTTCCAGCAGCGGAAGTTCAAGCGGATCCTGGGTGGTCAGCTCGGCCGGCTGCTCGACGGGGACCAGTCCGCGGTGGATGACGACGAGGAAGGTCCGGCGGCCACCCCGCCGTCGGACGAGTAGTGCCTTCGGAGTCCCGTGCGGCGGCCCGGCCGCCGTGCGGGACTCCGGTGCCCCTGCGGCGGTTTGACTGTCGTGGAGGCGGTTTCGGAACAGCTCCGACAGGAAGAGGAGTGTCATGGACCGCCGAATTTTCGGGCTGGAGAACGAGTACGGGGTCACTTGCACGTTCCGCGGGCAGCGGCGGCTGTCGCCGGACGAGGTGGCGCGGTACCTGTTCCGCCGCGTCGTCTCCTGGGGCCGCAGCAGCAACGTGTTCCTGCGCAACGGTGCCCGGCTGTACCTCGACGTGGGTTCCCACCCCGAGTACGCCACCCCCGAGTGCGACGACGTGGTCGAGCTGGTGACGCACGACAAGGCGGGCGAGCGCATCCTCGAAGGGCTCCTGGTGGACGCCGAGCGGCGGTTGCACGAGGAGGGCATCGCGGGGGACGTCTACCTCTTCAAGAACAACACGGACTCGGCCGGCAACTCCTATGGCTGCCACGAGAACTACCTGGTGGCCCGGCACGGCGAGTTCTCCCGGCTGGCGGACGTGCTGATCCCGTTCCTCGTCACCCGTCAGCTGATCTGCGGTGCGGGCAAGGTGCTGCAGACGCCGCGCGGCGCGGTGTACTGCGTGAGCCAGCGGGCGGAGCACATCTGGGAGGGTGTCAGCTCGGCGACGACCCGCTCGCGTCCGATCATCAACACCCGTGACGAGCCGCACGCGGACGCCGAGCGTTACCGCCGTCTGCACGTGATCGTCGGTGACTCCAACATGTCGGAGACCACGACGCTGCTGAAGGTGGGCGCCACCGACCTGGTGCTGCGGCTGATCGAGGCCGGTGTGGTGATGCGCGACCTGACCCTGGAGAACCCGATCCGGGCGATCCGCGAGGTCAGCCACGATCTCACCGGTACGCATCAGGTGCGGCTCGCCAACGGGCGGGAGGCCAGCGCGCTGGACATCCAGGAGGAGTACTACACCAAGGCGCTGGAGTTCGCGGACCGCAAGGGCATCAACACCGGCACGATCGCCCGGGTCCTCGACCTGTGGGGCCGCACCCTGGAGGCGGTCCGCACGGAGCGGCTGGACGGGGTGGCGACCGAGATCGACTGGATCATGAAGTACAAGCTCATCGAGCGGTACCGCGAGAAGCACCAGATGAGCATGTCCAATCCGCGGGTGGCGCAGATCGACCTCGCGTACCACGACATCCACCGCCGGCGCGGGCTGTTCTACCTGCTCCAGGGCAAGGGGCAGGCGCAGCGGGTGACGACGGACCTCAAGACGTTCGAGGCGAAGTCGATTCCGCCGCAGACGACCCGGGCGCGGCTGCGGGGGGACTTCATCCGTCGGGCGCAGGAGCAGCGCCGGGACTTCACGGTGGACTGGGTGCATCTGAAGCTGAACGATCAGGCGCAGCGGACGGTGTTGTGCAAGGACCCGTTCCGTTCGGTGGACGAGCGGGTGGAGAAGTTGATCGCCGGGATGTGAGTCCGGGCGTGAGCGGGGATGTGATCGGGGTGCCGTGATCGGGGCACCATGATCACGTCCGTGGTGCCGGCCCCGGTGGTGTCTACCGGGGCCGGGCCGGTGCGGGGCATACGCTGTCCGTCGGGTCTGGGGAGCCGACTTCGAACGACAGTGAGGACCACCGTGCGTCGCACCGCCGGGTTGCTGATCACTCTTCCGCTGCTGCTGGTGGTTGCCTGCAGCAGTTCGACCAAGGCGGCGGGTCCGGTGTCGCCGACGACGGCGAGTGCGGCTCCGACCGTGCCGACTCCGGTCAACGAGGCCTCGCCGATGCCCACGCTTTCGGGTGGCGGTTTCGGCAGCAAGGCGACGATTTCGATTCCCGAGGGCCAGCAGCCCAGTGGCCAGTTCGTGGTGAACACCGTCAGTGAGGGTGATCGGGCGGCGGTGGGCAAGGGCGACTGGGTGACGGTGAACTACACGGCGAAGGACTGGACGACCGGCAAGGATCTGCCGAGTTCGTACGATGCGGGTGGGAAGCCGCAGCTGTACCAGGCGGGTAGCGGGCAGTTGGTGCCGGCGTTCGACCAGAGTGTGATCGGCAAGAAGGTGGGGAGCCGGCTGCTGGTGGTGGCGCCGCCGGCGGCGGCTTTCGGGGATCAGGGCAGCAGCCAGCTGGGTGTGGCCAAGGGTGACACCGTGGTGTTCGTGTTCGACGTCATGGAGAGCCTGCCGCAGGATTCGACGCTGACGGGCACGATGACGCCGGCGCCGGCGAACCTGCCGCAGGTCAAGGACAACGGCAAGGCCGCGGCGACGATCACCGTCCCGGCCGGGCAGGCGGCGCCCGCGGACCTGCAGCAGGCGGTGTTGATCAAGGGCGAGGGCAAGCAGGTCAAGACGGGGCAGACGCTGGTGGTGCAGTACGCCGGGGTGCTGTGGAGCAACGGCCAGCCGTTCGACGCGTCCTGGACGCACGGTGGCGCGCAGGCGGTGCAGATCGGCACCGGGAGCGTGATCGAGGGCTGGGACAAGGGTCTGGTGGGGCAGAACGTGGGCAGCCGGGTGCTGCTGGTGGTGCCGCCCGCGCTGGGGTACAAGGACCAGGCGCAGGGTGCGGTGCCGGCGAACTCCACGCTGGTGTTCGTGATCGACATTCTGGAAGCGGTCTAGGAAGTCTCCGGCAGGATTCCGTACGCTTGGGCGGGCGCTCGCACACGGAAGCGCCCGCCCTCATCCTGAACTGTCATACTGCCCTCGCACTGTGGCAGGCGCCGCCGGCGCCCGGGGCCCGGGCGGACGGTGCGACGGCAAACCGGTGCTCACCGTGCCGGTGGCAGACCTCGAATGACCTGTGGCGAGATGGATGGGGAGTCATGACTGAGAAAGCGCCGAACCCCGGCGGGTCGGGTACCGCGAACGACGGATCCGTGGGTGACCCGGCGGCGTCGCGTCCCGGCGGGCCGATGCCGGGCGACGGTGAGTCGATCGTCGTGCCGCCGTCGATCCTGAAGCAGCAGGCCGGCTGGGCGAGCCCGGAGGACCGGCCGCGGGCGGCGGGCGGGACGAAGACCGAGGAGCCGCAGATCTTCGCGTCGAACGTGCGCAAGGCCGACTCCTCCGAGGCCGGGTACGACGAGAACCCGCCGTCGGTGGGCCGTCTCGGCGTGATCCTGGGCACGGTGCTCGCGCTGCTGCTGGTCGGCAGCGGTGTGACGCTCTACATGGTCAACAAGGACAACGGCTCGTCTGACGCCAAGCCGGAGGCCGTCAAGAGCGCGCCGCCCACGCCGACCGCCGACCCGGTGCCGCCGATCAAGGACGACGCCAAGGTGCTGCCGGCGATCACCGGTGACTTCGGCAAGAAGGCCGACATCCAGGTGCCGTCCGACCAGCCGGACGGCTCGTTCGTGGTCAAGGTGCTGTCCGAGGGCACGGGCCCGAAGGTGGACAAGAACTCCTGGACGACCGTCGACTACACGGCGAAGAACTGGAACACCGGCAAGGACATCCCGAGCTCCTTCGACCAGGGCCAGAAGCAGCAGATCTTCCAGGCGGGCACGGACGCGCTGATCCCGGCGCTGGACCAGGCGGTGCTCGGCAAGAAGGCCGGCAGCCGGGTCCTCGTGGTGGCGCCGCCGGCCGCGGCCTTCGGTGCGCAGGGCAAGCCGGACATGTCGATCGGGGCGAAGGACAACCTGATCTTCGTGATCGACATCCGCAACACCAACGCGCCCGACGCGACGGTCAGCGGCACGGTCACCCCGCCGCCGGCGGGCTTCCCGCAGGTCAAGGACAACGGCAAGAAGCCGGCCGAGATCACCCCGGTGGCCGGCGCGGCGGACCCGACCGAGCTGAAGACGCACGTCCTGATCAAGGGCACGGGCCCGGTGGTGGAGAAGGGCGAGAAGGTCGTCGTCCAGTACACCGGCGCGCTGTTCAAGGACGGCAAGGTCTTCGACTCCTCGCTCGGCAAGGGCCAGGCGTTCAGCTTCGCCGTCGGCGGCGGCCAGGTCATCCAGGGCTGGGACCAGGGTCTGGCGGGCCAGACCGTCGGCAGCCGGGTCGAGCTGGTGATCCCGGCGGCGCTCGCCTACGGCGACAAGGGCCAGGGCGACATCCCGGCGAACGCGCCGCTGGTGTTCGTGGTCGACATCCTGGATGCCGGTCAGGGCTGATCCACTTTCGGGTGACAATGGTCGTGTGTGACCTTCGGGACCGGCCTGCGTGGCCGGTCTCCTACGGGCGGCGGGCGCCCGTACCGTGGTCCGGACGGACCGGGGTGCGGCTCCGGCGGGCGTGAGATGCTGACTGCCGCAGTGCAGGCGGCTCGGGAGGGACGGAACGGATGGC
>NZ_JBFBDY010000129.1:0-15684 GCF_040683475.1 Kitasatospora sp. NPDC093558
GGACGCTTCCTTCGAGCCGCCTTCCAACGGGCCCTCCGGGCGCTTCGTTCTTTCGTGTTTCCAGCTTATCAGATGTTTTCCGCTCCGTTTTCCGGAGTTTCATTCATCGGATTTGCTTTCCGCTTTCGTTGCCCCGGTCTCCCGCGGCGACTCCGGAACTGTACGGGTCCGGGCCCGCCCCATGCAAATCGTCCCGCCCTGCTGTCGCAGGACGGGACGATCCGCTGGTGGAACGCCGTCAGGCGCGGCCCATCTCCTCGGCGATGGCCGCTGCGAAGGCGTCGATGTCCGCCTCAGTGGTGTCGAAGGCGCACATCCAGCGCACCTCGCCGGTGTGCTCGTTCCAGAAGTAGAAGCGGTAGCGCTTCTGCAGCCGCTCGCTGACCTCCCGCGGGAGGATCGCGAAGACGGCGTTCGCCTGGACCGGGCGCACGATCTCGACGCCGTCGATCTGGCGGACGGCCGCCTCCAGGCGGCTGGCCATGGCGTTGGCGTGGCCGGCGTTGCGCAGGTAGAGGTCGCCGGAGAGCAGCGCCTCGAACTGCACGGACACGAAGCGCATCTTCGACGCGAGCTGCATCGAGGTCTTGCGCAGGTACTTGATGTTGCGGACCCGCTCGGGGTTGAGCACCACGACGACCTCGCCCAGGAGCAGGCCGTTCTTCGTGCCGCCGAACGAGAGGACGTCGACGCCGACGTCCGTCGTGAAGGCGCGCATCGGCAGGCCGAGCGAGGCGGCGGCGTTGGCGAGGCGCGAGCCGTCGACGTGGACGAGCATGCCGAGCTGGTGGGCGTGCTCGGTGATCGCGCGGATCTCGTCGGCGGTGTAGAGGGTGCCGAGCTCGGTGCTCTGGGTGATCGAGACCACGAGCGGCTGCGCGCGGTGCTCGTCGCCGAAGCCCCAGGCCTGCTGGTCGAGCAGCTCGGGGGTGAGCTTGCCGTCCGGGGTCGGGACGGTGTGGAGCTTGATGCCGCCCATCTTCTCCGGGGCGCCGCCCTCGTCCACGTGAATGTGGGCGGACTCGGCGCAGACGACCGCGCCCCAGCGCGGGAGGAGCGCCTGGAGGGCGACGACGTTGGCGCCGGTGCCGTTGAAGACCGGGTAGGCCTCGGCCTTCTCGCCGAAGTGGCGGCGGAAGACGTCCTGCAGGTGGGCCGTGTAGTCGTCCTCGCCGTAGGCGACCTGGTGGCCGCCGTTGGCGAGCGCTATCGCGGCGAGGACCTCGGGGTGCACGCCGGCGTAGTTGTCGCTGGCGAAGCCGCGGACGGCGGGGTCGTGCCGCCGTACCGCGTCCGTGCGGGTTGCGTCGTTCATCGGGCTGTCAGCCACAGGTGCTGTCCGTTCAGTTCTGCTGCGGGGCGGTCCCAGAGGCCCGCCAGGTGAGTGGCGAGGTCGGCCGTGTCGGTGAAGCCGGCGAACTTCGCGTCCGGCTTCTCGGCCCGCATCTCCGGGCTGACCAGCGCCTTGATCACCAGGATGGCAGCTGCGGCGGTGGGCTCGCCGTCGGCCGAGGTGGTCTCCTTCTTGAAGGAGTCGGCCATGGCGAGGGTCCACGCCTCGGTGGCGGCCTTGGCGGCCGCGTAGGCGGCGCCGCCGGCGGTGGGCTTGTGGGCCGCGGCGGCGGAGACCATCGCGTACCGGCCGGCGGGGCTGCGGACCAGCGCGGGCTGGAAGGCCAGCGAGGTGTGCTGGAGGGTCCGCACGACGGTGTCGTGCAGGAAGTCCCAGTCGTCGAGGCGGGTGTCGAAGAACGTCTTGCTGCCGCGCCAGCCGCCGACCAGGTGGAACAGGCCGTCGACGTGGCCGTGCTCCGCCTCCAGGTGGTCCGCCCAGTCGTGGACCTCCTGCGGGTCCAGCAGGTCGATCACCTGGCCGCTGACCTTCGCTCCGCGCACCGCGACGCGGGTGGCGTCGAGGGCGGATTCGAGCCGCTGCGCGTCGATGTCGGCACCGATCACGGTGGCACCGTCGGCGGTGAGGCGGCGCAGCACGGCCTGGCCGGCCGGGCCGCTGGCTCCGGCGACGGCGATGACCTTGCCGGCCAGCGGGGCGTTGGGGGTGGTGGTCACGCGGCGGCTCCCTTGATTCCGGTGCCGGTGATGCCGGCGGTGGCGGCGATGACGCCGCCGAGCTTCTTGGACAGGGCCTCGTAGAACATGCTCAGCGGGAACTCGTCCGGGAGCACGGCGTCGCACAGCGCCTTGTTGAGGGCCTTGCCGTCGGTGATGTCGAGCGGCAGAGCGTCGGCGCCCTTCGCCCAGGTGGAGGCCGGGTGCGGGGTGAGGTAGCGGGAGACGAGCTGGTAGGCGGCGATCCAGTGGGCCGGCTTCGGCCGGTCGATGCCGTCGCGGTACAGGGTCTCGATCTCGGCGCAGAGCTCGTTGGTGACCTGCGGGGCGCGGTCCCAGTCGATGGTGAGGCGGTTGTCGCGCCAGCGCAGCGCGTCGTTCTTGTGGAGGTACGCGAAGAGCAGCTGGCCGCCCATGCCGTCGTAGTTGCGCACGCGGTCGCCGCTGACCGGGAAGCGGAACAGGCGGTCGAAGAGGATCGCGTACTGGACGTCGCGGGCGTGCTTGTTGCCCTCGGTCTCCAGCTTCACCGCCTCCTTGAAGGTGGTGAGGTCGCAGCGGAGCTCTTCGAGGCCGTACATCCAGAACGGGCTGCGCTGCTTGATCATGAAGGGGTCGAACGGCAGGTCGCCGTGGCTGTGGGTGCGGTCGTGGACGAGGTCCCACAGGACGAAGGTCTCCTGCGCGCGCTCCTGGTCCTGGAGCAGGCCCTCGGCGTCGGCCGGGATCGCCAGGCCGAGCTGCTGGACGGCGCTGGTGGTGACGGCGCGGAAGCGGGCGGCCTCGCGGTCGCAGAAGATGCCGCCCCAAGTGAAACGTTCCGGCGCCTTGCGCACGGCGACCGTCTCGGGGAAGAGGACGGCGGAGTTGGTGTCGTACCCGGCCGTGAAGTCGGTGAAGGTGATCGGGACGAACATCGGGTTGTCGAAGCGGTCGCGCTCCAGGTCGGCCAGCCAGTCGGGCCACACGACGCGCAGCAGGACGGCTTCGAGGTTGCGGTTCGGGTTCCCGTTCTGCGTGTACATCGGGAAGACCACGAGGTGCTCGAGGCCGTCGACGCGCTGGTCGGCGGGCTGGAAGGCGAGCAGCGAGTCCAGGAAGTCGGGCTCCCGGTAACCGGTGTCGGCCCACTTGGCCAGGTCGGCGTCGACGGCGGCCAGGTAGGCCTCGTCGTGCGGGAAGAGCGGGGCCAGTTCGGCGACCGCGCCGCGGACGGTGGAGACCAGCGGATCGACCGTGTGCCGCTGGACGGCGGACAGGTCGATCGAGCCGTCCTTGGACTGCAGCGGGCGCAGGGTCTCGACGGCCTCCTTCAGGCGCAGCCACGCCGGGTGGCCGGCGAGGGTCGAGACCGGGGCGTCGGCCGCCACAGCGAGCCTTGGCGAAAGATTCTGCATCGTGGACTCACTTCGACAGGAGGTTTTCGATGGAGACACCATAGATACGAAAGGTTCTCCTGTTCAAGGGGGCTCTGATCGGAGAACCTGCGGCGGCGGGGGTCCGGGGGCGCTGCGGGCGGGATGTCCGGCATGTGGACGTCGCGGTGGAACTCCTGGACAGGGGAGCCGTCGGGATGCGAATCTCCCGCCATGCTCCCGGCGGTGATCACGATGACCGAGCGTCACGACGGCGTGTTCCGGGTGCCCTCTCGTTGTCACGCCTGCCTTGGCACGCGCGGCCGTTGCTGTCGCCGCCGCCGCTGTCGTTGATCCGCCGATCCGCTCGCTCGCCGATCCGCCGATCAGGCTCGGGGGGCGCCGCGGACGCGGGCCCGTACGCCGACCATGCCGCGTGTGTTCCGGCGCCGCCACCGGGGGGAAGTGATCCGCCGGGTCCGCGGCCGCCTCCGGCTTCCGCCTCTCCTGTCCTGCCCGGCCTTCCTTCCCTGGAGCCCTGCCATGACCGACTTCCGTCTTCGCCCTAGCGGCCGCAAGTCCGCCGCCCTTCCCGTCGCCACGCTGCTGGCGGCCGCCGCCGCGCTGACCGCGTGCGCGCCGCAGGACGCCAAGACCGACGGGGCCGCGGCCTCGGGCGCGTCGGGCACGGCCGGCACGGCGGCCGGCTGCGCGCCCGGGGCACTGGCGACCCGGACGGCGGGCACACTGACGATCGGCACCGACAAGCCCGCGTACGACCCGTGGTTCTCGGAGGACAAGCCGGAGAACGGCAAGGGCTTCGAGTCGGCGGTCGCCTACGCGGTGGCCGACCGGCTCGGCTACCCGAAGGAGAAGGTGACCTGGGTGGTGGCACCGTTCAACAAGGCCACCTCGCCCGGGCCGAAGGACTTCGACTTCGACATCAACCAGGTCTCGATCAGCACCGAGCGCAAGCAGGCGGTGGACTTCTCCTCCGGCTACTACGACGTCCGCCAGGCCGTCATCGCGCTCAAGAACTCCAAGGCCGCGGGCGCGAAGAGCATCGCCGATCTCAAGGGTGCCAAGCTCGGCGCGCAGGTCGGCACGACCAGCCTCGACACCATCACCAACACCATCAAGCCGAGCACCCAGCCGGCCGTCTTCGACTCCAACGACCTGGCCAAGGCCGCACTGAAGAACGGCCAGGTCGAGGCGCTCGTGGTGGACCTGCCGACGGCCTTCTACATCACCGGCGCCGAGGTGCCGGAGGCCCAGGTGGTGGGGCAGTTCGAGGGCGCGTCACAGGGCGAGCAGTTCGGGCTGGTGCTGGACAAGGGCTCCGTGCTCACCGGTTGCGTGTCGCAGGCCGTCGACGCGCTGCGGGCGGACGGGGCGCTCGCGAAGCTGGAGAAGCAGTGGCTGTCCGACGCGGTCTCGGCTCCGGTGCTGAAGTGAGCAGCGGCGCCGACGTGAGCGGCCGTGCCGACGTGAGCGGCGGTGCCGACGTGGGGGGCGAGGGCGCGGGTGGCGACGGCTACCGGCCGTCCGAGCGCCGGCTCGCGCACGAGGCCTACCGCCGCGCGCGGACCCGGCGTTCGGCGCTGATCGCGGGCGCGTCGACCCTGGTGACGGCCGTCGTCCTGTACCTGCTCATCGTCAACTCCCCCGGCTGGGAGGTGACTCGACGGACCTTCTTCAACTTCGACTACGCCCGTCAGGCACTTCCCCAGGTGCTGACGGGGCTTCGGCTCAACCTGGAGCTCATGCTCGGCTGCGGCGCGCTGATCCTGGTGTTCGGCCTGCTGCTGGCGGTGCTCCGGACCCTGCGCGGTCCGGTGTTCCTGCCGGTGCGGATGCTGGCCACCGCGTACGTGGACTTCTTCCTCGGGCTGCCGATGATCATCTGCCTGCTGGTGATGATCACCGGGGTGCCGGCGCTGCGCCTCACCGGGGTCACCAGCGATCCGCTGCTGCTCGGCGGGGCCGCGCTGGTGCTGACGTACTCGGCGTACGTGTCCGAGGTGTTCCGCGCGGGGATCGAGTCGGTGCACCCGAGCCAGCGGGCCGCGGCGCGCTCGCTCGGGCTCACCAACGCGCAGGCCATGCGGTACGTCGTGCTGCCGCAGGCGGTGCGGCGGGTGGTGCCGCCGCTGATCAACAACCTGGTCAGCCTGCAGAAGGACACCGGGCTCGTCTCGATCGGCGGGGCGATCGACGCCGTCTACGCGGCGAAGATCATCGCGTCCCGGTCGTTCAACTACACGCCGTACCTGGTCGCGGGGCTGGTGTTCATCGTGCTGACCATTCCGCTCACGCGGTTCGCCGACTGGCTGACCGCGCGCATGAACCGTCGGCAGGTCCAGGGAGGTGCGGTGTGAGCGGGAACGCGGTGACGGCCGGAGCGGACGTGCTGCGGCTGGAGTCCGTACGCAAGACCTTCGGCGCCCAGGTGGTGCTGCGCGATGTGGACCTCGCCGTGCCCGAGCACTCGGTGACGGCGCTGATCGGGGCGTCCGGCTCGGGCAAGTCCACGCTGATGCGCTGCGTCAACCTGCTGGAGGGGATCGACGACGGCGCGATCTTCCTGGACGGCAAGGAGATCACCGACCCGCGGGCGGACGAGGACGCCGTCCGGCGCCGGATCGGTGTCGTGTTCCAGGCGTACAACCTGTTCCCGCACATGACGGTGCTGGAGAACATCACGCTCGCGCCGCGCCGGGTGCACGGGCTCGGACGGGCCGAGGCGGAGGCCAAGGCGCTGGAGCTGCTGGAGCGGCTCGGGCTGGCGGCCAAGGCGAAGGAGTACCCGGACCGGCTCTCCGGCGGGCAGCAGCAGCGCGTCGCCATCGTGCGGGCGCTGGCCACCGGGCCTCGGCTGCTCCTCCTTGACGAGATCACGGCGGCGCTCGACCCGGTGCTGGTCGGGGAGGTGCTGTCGGTGGTGCGCGATCTGAAGGAGCAGGGCATGACGATGGTCCTGTCGACGCACGAGATGGGGTTCGCGCGCGAGGTGGCCGACCGGGTCTGCTTCCTGGACGGCGGGGTGGTACTCGAACAGGGGCCGCCGGAGCAGGTGTTCGGCGATCCGCAGGAGGAGCGGACCCGGCGGTTCCTCACCCGGATCGTCGCCTCGGGGCGGCTCCAGGGCTGAGGCAGGGCGGGCGGGGAGGCGGGTCGGGCGAGGGGCGGGTCCAGCGGGGGGCGGCCGAGGCAGGCATGGGGGCGCTTGTGGGGACGCACTCCGGTGGCCACCACCGTGCGCCCCTGCACGCGCCCTGGCCGCCCAGGAGTGGCAGCGGTGATCGTGGACGGGACGAACGCCGCAGAGTGCGGGTGGCGGCGAACAGCTGACAGGTTTCAGATAACAGATTTCGTTATCTGTTATCTGAAACCTGTCAGCTGTTCGCTGTTCGCCGTCCTCCCGTCGCCCCAGGAGGCCGCCGTTGCACGGACCCACCCTGGTCAACTGGCTCCTCGCCCTCCTCACCGCCGCCGCCGGGGCCTACTGCCTCACCCGGCTCCGGCACTCCCCCAACCCCCTCGACTCGCCCGACGCCCCGCACGCCACGTGCGCCGCAGCCGCCGGCCACCAAGCGGGCGCCCACCCGTTGCTCGCCCGTGAAGCCGACGCCGCCGAGGCGCTGATGGGGCTCGGCATGGCCGGAATGGCCGTCGCCGGCGCCGCCGTCCCGGCACCCGTCTGGGCCTGGCTGTTCGGCGTCCCCGCGGCCGGCTTCCTTGTCGCCGCCGTCAGCGCCCCGGCCCGCCGCGGACACCGCCTGCACCACGCGGTCGGCGGCCTCGCCATGACGTACACGGCGCTCGCCATGACCGCCTCCCCCGGCCATCACCACCACACCGCGAACGCCGGCGCCCCGCTGCTCACCGGTGCACTGCTCGTCTACTTCGGCGCCTACTCGCTCTGGGCCGGCACCCGGCTCCTGCACACCCCCGGCGGAAGCGTCACCGTCGGCACGGCAGGCCTGCCGCAGGCCTGCCGGCTCACCATGGGCATCGGGATGTTCGCGATGCTCCTGACCATGTGACCGCGCCCGGGACCAAGGTCCTCCGGGCCGCGTGGCGTTGGTCACTGGCCGGGCGAAAGCCGTTCCACCGGGCCTCGCCAGCGCATAGGTTGGCGAGGAGCGCTTCGTCGCGCTCCGTGCGTACTCGGGGAGCCCATGCGATGACTGCCCTGATCGGCCTGCTGCTGCTCGGCGTGCTGCTCTCGACCGCCGTGCCCCGGCTGCTCGCCCGGGCCCGCTGGGTGGAGCGCGAACCGGTGCTGGCGCTGCTGGTGTGGCAGTGCCTGGTCGTGGCCGTCCTGCTGTGCTGCGTGCTGAGCCTGGTGCTGGCCGCCTCCGCCGCGCTGCCCGAACTGCGCGCGCTGGTGTTCGCGGGCGCGCCGCACGGGGTGGAGGCCGCGTACGGGCTCCAGGACGCCGAGGGCTGGGGCCGGCTCTGTGCCGCGGTGCTCGCCGCGGGCGGGGTGCAGACGGTGCTGGCGGTCACCCGCGAGGTCCGCGCGGCGAAGGCGCTGCGCGATCACCGTCACGCCCAACTCTCCCACCGTGCTCCCGAGTTGCCGGAGGCGATCGCGGCCGCCCGCAGCCGCCGGGAGCGCCTGGTGGTGCTGGAGAACGTCCGCCCGGAGGCCTGGTCGCTGCCCGGCCCGAACTCCCGCCTGGTGGTGACGACGGGAGCCCTCCAGCAGCTGACCGCACGGGAGTTGGCGGCCGTGCTGAGCCACGAGCGCGGCCACGTCCGGGCCCGGCACGACTGGCTGGCACAGGCCGCCCAGGCCCTCGCGTCCGGCTTCCCCGGCGTCCGGGTGTTCAGCACCTTCCGGGACCAGGTCGGCGAGCTGGTCGAGCTGGCCGCCGACGACCGCGCGGCCCGCCGGCACGGGCGGCACACGACCGCCCTCGCGCTGGCCGAACTCAACCTGGGCCGTGGGGTTTTCGGCTCCTGCCCGCCCGGTCTGGCGCAGTCCCCGAAGCGGGTGGACCGGCTGCTCGCGGGCCGCCCGCGGCTGTCCGTGCCGCACCGGTTCCGGCTCACCGTCGCGGCGCTCGCCGCCCCCGTGGCCGTCGTGCTGCTGGCCGCCGCGCCGGGGCTCGTCTCGCAGTTCTAGCGCCTTCGATCCGCTCCGGAAGACTCCTGACCCAAGAAACCCCTGACCAAAAACCCCTGACCAACCGTCAGGATCACGCCCCACAAAGGCCGGTGGCCTCGCCGCCGAGCGTTCGGGCGAGCACGTCGCGGTGGAGTGGCCGGGCCTGCCGGTAGCGCTCGCGCCCCTCGTCCGTGAGGACGATCAGGATGCCGCGCCGGTCGTCCACGCACATCTCGCGCGCCACCAGGCCCGCCTTCTCCAGCCGGCCGATCAGCCGGGACAGCGCACTCTGGCTCAGGTGGACGACGTCGGCGAGTTCCTGGACCCGGAGCCGGTGGCTGCGGTCCACCGAGCAGCCCTCGACCAGGCGCTCCAGCACCTCGAACTCGCTCATCCCGAGCCCGAGCTTCTCGCCCAGCTCGCGGTCGAGCGCGCAGGCGGTCTCGGCGTGCCGGGCCAGCAGTTCGCGCCACTGCGCGACGAGACCGGCCTCCGCCGGGGAGTCGAGTTCAGCCACAGCGCCAGCGTACCACCGCCGACGCAACTTATGCGGCTACATTTTATTCGATTGCATTGATTGCACGTGCATGTAATCTCCTCCCCATGACCACCGCGACCATCACGTCACCCGACGCACCGTCAACCGGCGGACAGGCCTGGAACTCCCGCCTCTGGGGCACCCTGTTCGTCCTCTGCGCCGCGATCTTCCTGGACGCCCTGGACGTCTCCATGGTGGGCGTGGCCCTCCCGTCCATCGGCTCCGAGCTCCACCTCTCCACCTCGACCCTGCAATGGGTGGTCTCCGGCTACGTGCTCGGTTACGGCGGCCTGCTGCTCCTCGGCGGACGGGCGGCCGACCTGCTCGGGCGCCGCCGCGTGTTCCTGGTCGCGCTGGGCGTCTTCGGCGCCGCCTCCCTGCTGGGCGGACTGGTCGACGACGGCGGGCTGCTGATCGCCGCCCGCTTCCTCAAGGGCGCCGCCGCCGCGTTCACCGCCCCGGCCGGCCTGTCGATCATCACCACGACCTTCTCCGAGGGCCCCGCCCGCAACCGGGCCCTGTCCATCTACACCACCTGCGCCGCCAGCGGCTTCTCGCTCGGCCTGGTGCTCAGCGGCCTGCTCACCTCGGTCGGCTGGCGCTGGACGTTCCTGATGCCCGTCCCCGTCGCGCTGACCGCCCTGCTCTTCGCCCTCCGCCTACTCCCCCGCCCCGTCGAGGAGCGCGCGAAGGGCGGTTACGACGTCCTCGGCGCGATCACCGGCACGCTCACCGTCCTGCTGCTCGTGTTCACCGTCACCGAGGCGCAGGGCGCGGGCTGGCTCAGCCTGCGCACGGTCGGCTCGTTCGCCGTGGTGGCCGCCCTGGCGGCCGCGTTCCTGGTGATCGAGAGCCGCGCCGCCCACCCGCTGGTCCGGCTCGGCATCTTCCGCAACGGCGCGGTCGCCCGGGCCAACGTGATCGCCTTCACGATGACCGGTGCGTACGGCGGCTTCCAGTTCATCGTGACGCTCTACCTCCAGCACCTGCTCGGCTGGTCGGCCCTGGAGATGGCGCTCGGACTGCTGCCCGCCGGCGCGTTCATCGCCCTGTCCGCGCCGTTCATGGGCCCGATCGTGGACCGCTTCGGCACCGGCCGGCTGCTGCCCATCGGCGTGCTGTCGCTGACCGCAGCGTTCGCGCTCTTCCTGCGGCTGGACGAGCACAGCTCCTACCCGGCGCTGGTGCTGCCGTCGATGCTGCTGCTCGGCGTCGGCTTCGCGCTCGCCTTCCCCTCGGTGAACATCGCCGCCACCGACGGCGTCGCCGACGAGGAGCAGGGCCTGGCCTCGGGCCTGGTCAACACGGCGATCCAGGTCGGCACCGCCGTGGTGCTCGCCGGGGCGACCGCGATGATCACCGCCGGGAGCGCCGGCGGCGACAGCCCGCAGGCGCAGCTGGACGGCTACCGGCCGGCGCTGCTGTTCGTCACGGCGGTCGCACTGCTCGGCTTCCTGATCGCCCTCGTGGGCGCGCTGCTGGAGCGGCGCCGGAAGTCAACTCCCGTGTCTGTTCCGGATTATGAGTACACGTCACGGACGTCCGAGCCGGCGGACCGGGCGGAGATCCTGGCCGAGCGCTGACCGCCGCCCTGCGTTCGGTGCCGTAACAGACCGACTGCGCCGAACCGACGCGGACGTCCGCCCCCTGGGCAATGCCGCCGGCTCCACCAAACCCCCGTGTTGGTGGAGCCGGCCGTCTTCGTACCGGCCTTCTCCCGTACGGGCCGCCCGCGCGCCGCCGTCATGGCGGTACCACGGAGATCGGCTGCCGGCTCCCCCAGTATATTGGCCCGGAGCCAACGAACGTTCGGAGCAGTCACGATGGCACCCCGCGGGGATTCGGTCAATGAGGAAATGCGCCAGCGGTCGCGCCGGCGCATCATGCTGGCCACCGTCGAACTGGTCGACCAGCACGGATACGCCGGGACCACGCTGAGCGACATCGCCGAGCGCGCCGGACTCGCGCGCGGGCTGCTCTCGTACTACTTCGACGGCAAACGGCTGCTCATGCAGTCGGCGACGCACCGGATGATGCACCAGTCGCTCAGCAGCGCCCTGGCCGAACTCGCCCCGGACGCAACGGCCGAGGCCCGGCTGGCCCGCGCCATCGACGCCGTCCTCGGCCTCGCCCTCGACCACCCGCGGGTCATGCGCTCCCACCTGGCACTGATCCTCGACCCGGACACCGGCACCTTCGTCCAGGACCCGGAGCAGCAGCAACTCGGCGCGATCCTCCAGGGGCTGCTGCGGGAATGGGGCGCGCCGGATCCGGTCGCCGAGCACGCGGTGCTGCGCAGCGCGCTCATGGGCGGGTGCATCGGCGTCCTGCTGCCGGGCGCGGAGGTGCCGCTTGCGCCGATCCGGGCCGACCTGTTCCGGCGCTACGACCTGGCGTGGGAGCTGGGCCGCCCGCCGCAGCCGCTGCCGCCGGAACGCGAACGGCCGCCGGCCCGCAGCTGACGGACGGCGGCGCGGACTCCGGGGCCACGAGCACTCCCCCGCCGACCGATTCAGGCGGCCGGTTCGGGCGGCGCGTCACTACCGCCCCCGGCCCGGCCGTTCGGGCCCGGACTTCCAGGCTCCACCGGGCAGGGACTCAGCGTTCCTTCAGGATCGAGGCGAGCAAGTCTATGGTGCGCTCGGGCGT
Source organism: Kitasatospora sp. NPDC093558 (assembly GCF_040683475.1). NCBI lineage: Bacteria > Bacillati > Actinomycetota > Actinomycetes > Kitasatosporales > Streptomycetaceae > Kitasatospora > Kitasatospora sp. NPDC093558. The sequence goes on from NZ_JBFBDY010000129.1 coordinate 11,729, forward strand.
GAGGCTGTCCACGCAGAGCCGCTCCATGACCTGGATGTAGGCGTCCACGTCGTCCCGCTTGTCGAGGTAGAGCGCGCTGGTGAGCTGCTCCAGGTAGACGACGTCGGCGAGGTCCTGCTCCGGGAAGCGCAGGATCGTGAACGCACCGGACTCGCCCGCGTGCGCGCCGAAGCGGAACGGCATGACCTGGATGACGACGTTGGCCTGCTCGGCGACGTCGATCAGGTACTGGACCTGGCCGCGCATCACCTTGGGCCCGCCGACCGGACGGCGCAGCGCGGCCTCGTCGATGACGGCCCACAGGCGCGGGTTGTTGCCCTCGGTCAGCAGCTTCTGGCGGCGCAGGCGGAGGCTGACCCGCCGTTCGATCTCCTCCTCGCTGATGACCGGCCGACTCTGGCCGAAAACCGCCCGCGCGTACTCCTCGGACTGCAGCAGTCCTGGGATGAACTGCACTTCGTACGTGCGGATCAGCTGCGCGGCCTCCTCGAGGCCGACGTAGGTCTGGAACCAGCCCGGCAGGACGTCGTTGAAGCTGTGCCACCAGCCGGACTTGTTGGCCTCGCGGACCAGGCCGAGCAGGGCCTCCCGCTCCAGGCCGTCGTCCACGCCGTAGAGGCTGAGCAGGTCGGCGACGTCGCGTTCCTTGAAGCTGACCCGGCCGAGCTCCATGCGGCTGATCTTGGACTCGGAGGCGCGGATCGCGTAGCCGGCGTCCTCGCGCGTGATGCCGCGCGCCTCGCGCAGGCGCCGGAGCTGCGAGCCGAGGAGGATCCGGCGGACCATCGAGCCGCCGCCCGGCTGAACTGTGGTCATGCGGTCGAAACCTCCACCTAGGGCAAACAGCGCACAGTCTGCCATCAGTTGAGCGCTCACGGTGCCGATACTGACGGATGTTCCTATCAGTTCTGCACTCCACACACCAGGATGCACGTGCATCCGGCGCTTGCATATGCCAATAGTGCGACTGCACGTGAATCGACTCTTGCATCTGCAGTGAGCGCAGAGGACCATGGTGCACGTGCACCTGCACATCCCTGGCAATCCCGCGGGCTCCGCGTCGACCCCACGCGCGACTCCGTGCACCAGCCCGGCAGCGTCCCCCGCGCCACCGGGCCTTTGTGTGCGCGCGCGCCTGGTCGAGGAGGGGGCCGTGCGGCCGAGCGAGTCGGAGGTGACCGGCATGACCCCGGCGGGTCCAGCCGTGTCCGCCCCCTTATGGGAGGAGCTCTTCATGGGCACCGGTACGGCTTTGGCGGTTGACCCCCATGTGGTCACCTGTACGCTCGCTCCTCGCTTCGAAGCCGTAAGAACCGCGCGCGACTTCGCCCGGACCGCCCTGCAGCGCTGGGGGCTGATGGAGCTGTTCGACGACGTCGCCCTCGTCGCGTCGGAACTCGTGACCAACGCGCTGCGGCATGCGATCGGCGCACGGCCCGACCCGATGGGCGGCGCCCTGGGCGAGTACGACTTTCCCACACCGCCCAGCGCGGACGGCAGGCTGCCGATCCGAATAAGCCTCGTGCACCGTGCGCCCCAGATCGTCTGCGCCGTCAGCGACCCGAGCAGCACCGGCCCGGTCGCCAGGGAGGCGGACTTCGTGGCCGAATCCGGGCGCGGGCTGCACCTGGTGGACTCGTTCAGCCACTCCTGGGGCTGGCACCCGCTGGGCGGCGGCAAGGTCGTCTGGGCGCTCTTCGAGGCCGAGGCGTTCGAGGCCGGACCGCAAGCGGCGAGCCGCGAACTCGGTGGCCGGCACCGGCGCTCCGCCTAGCGGCGGACGGGCACGCACCCCCGCAGCGCGGGCACGCGTCCCCGGATCGATGGACACCCCGGGAGGACCGGAACCCCGGGAAGAAGCGCCGGCCCAGCACGGCCGGGCTCGCGCCGCAGACCCCCAGGACCCCCGCAGCGGGCCCGCGACGGCCGGTGCGGCACCGACGGCGGAGACACTTGCGGCGGAACACGCGCGGACGCCCGTAACGGAACCGGCGGAGAAACGCGCACAGAAGCCCGCGGAGCGGCGGCCCGCGCAGAAGCCCGCGGAGAAGACAAAGGCCGTCGTGGTGTCAGCACCCACGACGGCCCCCCGATGGCTCCGGTCACGGAGCGGTGGCCGGACGGACGGACGGCCGGGCGGACGGTCAGGCGGACAGGTGGTCGAACTCCCCGTCCTTGACCCCCAGCAGCAGCGCGGCGATCTCGGCCCGCGTGTAGATGAGCGCCGGACCGTCCGGGAAGCGCGAGTTGCGCATCGCCACGTCGCCCCCCGGCAGCGCGGCGAACTCGACGCAGTTGCCCTGGGAGTTGCTGTGCAGGCTCTTCTGCCAGACCACTCCCTCCAGCTCGGTGGCGGCCATCCCGTTGTAGGGACCGTACGAGCCGCCCAGGTCCTGCGAGTCGTGCGAGTCGTGCATAGAAGTCTCCCGAAGAGCCCCGGAGTTGTGGTCCAGCGCGGCGCTCCCGGCACCCGCCGAACGAACGGGCCGGCCCCGTACCAGCCCGGCACAACGCCTCACTTGACGCGATGATAGCCGCTGTGCACGTGCATCAGCACGAGACATTGCAGGTGCACGCGGCCTTTCACCGACCGACCTGAACTCTTCACGGACCCTTCTCCTGACGGTACGTAAACGGACATAGCCGATCGAACCAGCCGGTCCCCGATAACCGGCCGTGAGCGACCCCCCGCTGAATGTTGATCTTCGAAAGCCGGGAGTCGCGTCCTCGTGACGCTCCGTCAGATCATCTGTCCACTGTGAGACATCTCACGCGCCACGGGTGCAACGTGACGCCCCACCGGCCACGTCTCCAGGAGATACCGGCGGACGCGCGGGGGTTGGGGCAGGTATGTCCGGAATGACAGCTAATGACCGCTCATCGACCCGCGCGCGAGAGCCCCTCGCGCGCCGCGCACACCACGCTCGCGCGAAACCGGCACGGCAGCCGACTGCAGCCCTGACGGGCCGATGTCCTACGATCTCCGCCATGAGCACCGCAGCCATCCCGGGCGCGCCACTGCCCGTTCGCACTCCAGGCTCCCGTGCGCGGGGGCGCCACCGTCGCCCCGAGCGCCCCGAGATCCCGGCCGGATCCCCGGCCCTGGTGCTCGCCGTACCCGCGACCGCCGGGCCCGAGTCCCGCTCGGTCGTCGAGGAACTGCTCTCGATCGTCCGCAGCGAGCAGAACGGCGTCCAGACCGCGGTGGGCTACCTCCCCGGCGAGGGCACCGAGGGCGCGGACGGCACCGAGCGCAGCATCGGCGAGCTGCTGGCGGCCGCCGCCGAGGCCGGCGTCCCGGCACCGATCCTGGTGCCGCTGGTTCCCGGCCCGCACGGCTTCCTGACCGAACTCCACGCACTCGCCGCCGAGTACGGCGCCCACGTCACCGACGTGCTGGGCCCGCACCCGCTGCTCGCCGAGGCCGTCCACGTGCGCCTGTCCGAGGCCGGGCTGGCCCGCGCCGACCGCGCCCGCCTGTTCGCCATCGCGACCGCCGCCGACGGCGTCGTGCTGACCACGGTCGGCGGCGAGGACGCCGCGGCCGCCGCCGGCATCACCGGCGTGCTGCTGGCCGCCCGCCTGGCCGTCCCGGTCGTCGCCGCCGCGCTCGACGTGCCCGGCTCGGTCGCCGCGGCCGTCGCACACCTCAAGGAGACCGGTGCGCAGCGCCCCGCGCTGGCCCCGCTGGTGATCGGCCCGGAGGCGGACTCCGAGTTGCTCGCCGCGGCCGCCGAGGAGACCGGCTGCCCGTCCGCCGCGCCGCTCGGCGCCTACCAGACGGTCGGCCAGCTCATCGCATCCCTGTACATGGCCGCGCTGCCGGCGCCGTCGGCGGAGGCCCTGGAGGCCCTGGCCGCCGCGCAGGCCCAGGCCGAGGCCGAGGCGGCGGAGGCCGCCACCGAGGGCTCCCACGCGGCTCACGCGGCCGGTGGGACGGCCTCCGGGGCGGCCGG
>NZ_JBFBDY010000130.1:0-15617 GCF_040683475.1 Kitasatospora sp. NPDC093558
GGGTCGGACGACCCGCGCCAGGTGGGCGCCTACCGGCTGCTGCGGCGCCTCGGCGCCGGCGGCATGGGCCGGGTCTACCTCGGCCGGACGGCCGGCGGACGCACCGTCGCCGTCAAGCTCGTGCGCGGCGAACTGGCCGACGACGCCGAGTTCCGCGCCCGCTTCCGCCAGGAGGTCGCCGCTGCGCGCCGGGTCGGCGGCGCCTGGACCGCACCCGTCCTGGACGCCGACACCGAGGGCGAGCAGCCCTGGGTCGCCACCGGCTACGTCGCCGGGCCCGCGCTCGGCACCGCCGTCGCCGGCACCGGTCCGCTGCCCGAGGCCGCCGTGCGCGCCCTCGGCGTCGGGCTCGCCGAGGCGCTCGCCCACGTCCACGGCCTCGGCCTGGTGCACCGCGACGTCAAGCCGTCCAACGTCCTGCTCACGCTGGACGGCCCGCGGCTGATCGACTTCGGCATCGCCCGCGCCCTGGACGCCGCCAGCGGATTCACCCAGTCGGGTTACGTCGTCGGCTCGCCGGGCTTCATGTCGCCCGAACAGGCGAACGGACAGGCCGTCGGGCCGGCCGGCGACGTCTTCTCCCTCGGCGCGCTGCTCGCCTTCGCGGCCACCGGCGTCCACCCCTTCGGCGAGGGCGTCAGCGCGGCCGTCCTCCTCTACCGCGTGCTGCACGAGCAGCCGGACGTCCCCGGGCTGAGCGGGCCGCTGCGCGCGGTCGTCCTCGACTGCCTCGCCAAGGAGCCGTCCGACCGGCCCACCCCGCAGCAGCTCCGTACCCGGCTCGACCCGGACGGCACGGCGGCCCTGCGGCTGCGGCAGGGCGGCTGGCTGCCGCCCGCGCTCGCGGCCGGGGTGGGGCGCAGCGCGGTCGAACTGCTGGACCTGGAAGGGGAGTCGGGGAGCGGGCCGGCCGACGTGCCGCCGGTGGCTCCGGTGGCTTCGGCTCCGGTGGCTTCGGCTTCGGGGCCGGCTTCGGGGCCGGCTTTCGGGGTGGAGCGGACGCCGACGTACGTGTCGCCCGCTCCCCAGGGTGGCCCCCGGCCGCGTCGCACCGGGCTCGTCGTGGCGCTGGCGGCGGTGTTCGTGGTGCTCGCGGGCGGTGGGTACGGGACGTACCTCTGGCTGAACCCGACGGATCCGGCGGTGCCGGCCACGAGCAGTGATTCGCCCGCGGTGCCCGAGGACACCGGCGCGTCCGGGAGCGGCAGCGCCTCGCCGGAGCCCGCGCCGCCGTCCGACGGCCCGACGTCTGACGGGCCGGCGACGGACGCCCCGGCGACGGACGAGCCGAGCGCCGACGCGAGCACGTCGGGCGGGCCCAACGCCGTGCCGGCCGCGTTCCTCGGCACCTGGGAGGGGGACATGGTCACCGCGGAGGGCCTGCCCGCCGGCACCACCAAGCTCACCATCGGACAGTCCGCGATCGGGCAGGAGCACACCACCAGCCAGAACGGCCTGTCCGGCCTGATCAGCTGCGACGGCGTCTGGAAGCTGCGGGAGGCGGGCCCGAGGAAGCTCGTCTTCCAGTCCCGGCTGGTCCGCTCCAGCCTGCCCGGCGTGTGCTCCGGCGGCGCGTACTCCGAGACGCTCACGCTGCAGGCCGACGGGACGATCCGCTTCACCTCCGCCGACCCGGCGGCCGGCAACCCGGCCGGGACGATGCACCGCACGGGAGCGGCGCGCTAGCTGGTGCAAGTAGCCCGGTGCATATAAGCGGCGCTGGGTGGTGCATGCAGCCGGTGCATATAAGGGGACAGGAGGGGAGGTGCTGCGGGGCGGCGGGCTGCCGCAGGGGCCGGAACCGGCTGGCGTAGGCTGGTTCGGCCGTACCCGGAAGCACCCGCGACCGGGACCGGCGCCGTGCGAACCAGCAGCACACCAGCCGTACCTGAGCATTACCCGAGCAGTACCCGAGCAGTTCCGAGAGAGAGAAGGCCGTCAGGTGTCCGAGCTCGCAGCGACCACCCTCGATGCGCCCAGCACCGACCTGCAGGCCGTGCTCGACCGCGCCGCCGCCGGCGGCCGGATCACCCCCGAGGAGGCGCTGGAGCTCTACCGCTCCGCGCCCCTGCACGCCCTCGGCTCGGCGGCCGACGCCGTGCGCCGCCGCCGCTACGCCGGCACCGAGCACATCGCGACCTACATCATCGAGCGCAACATCAACTACACGAACGTCTGCGTGACGGCGTGCAAGTTCTGCGCCTTCTACGTGCCGCCGAAGAGCGACAAGGGCTGGTCGCGCGAGCTCGACGAGATCCTGCGCCGCTGCGCGGAGACGGTCGAGCTGGGCGGCACCCAGGTGATGTTCCAGGGCGGTCACCACCCGGACTACGGCGTCGAGTACTACGAGCGCGCGTTCTCGGCGATCAAGGCGGACTTCCCGCAGCTGGTGATCCACTCGCTGGGGGCCTCCGAGGTCGAGCACATGTCGCGGATCTCGGGCGTCTCGATCGAGGAGGCCATCACCCGGATCCACAAGGCCGGCCTGGACTCGTTCGCCGGCGCCGGCGCCGAGCTGCTGCCGGAGCGCCCGCGCAAGGCGATCGCCCCGCTGAAGGAGTCCGGCGAGCGCTGGCTGGAGATCATGGAGGCCGCGCACGGCCTCGGCGTGGAGTCCACCTCCACGATGCTGATGGGCACCGGCGAGACCAACGCCGAGCGGATCGAGCACCTGCGGATGATCCGCGACGTGCAGGACCGCACGGGCGGCTTCCGCGCATTCATCCCGTACACCTACCAGCCGCAGAACAACCACCTGAAGGGCTCGACGCAGGCGACCGTCTTCGAGTACCTGCGGATGATCGCGATCGCGCGCCTCTTCCTCGACAACGTCGCCCACATCCAGGGCTCCTGGCTCACCACGGGCAAGGAGGCCGGCCAGCTGTCGCTGCACTACGGCGCGGACGACCTCGGCTCCGTGATGCTGGAGGAGAACGTCGTCTCGGCGGCCGGTGCCAAGCACCGCTCCAACCTGACCGAGCTGATCCACCTCATCCGGGCCGCCGACCGCGTCCCGGCGCAGCGCTCGACCACGTACGAGCATCTGCGGGTGCTGGACGACCCGGCGAACGACCCGGTCGACCCGCGCGTCGCCTCGCACATCGCCTCGACGGCGATCGAGGGCGGCACCGCGCACCCCGAGCTGAAGATCCTGGACAACTGAGCGCCGCCGCAGCCGTCGCCGCGGTGCTGACGGACACCGGGGTGCTGACGGGCGCCGGGGTGCTGGCGGACGCCGGGGTGTTGACGGGCGCCGGGGTGCTGGCGGACGCCGGGGTGTTGACGGACACCCGGGTGCTGGCGGACGCCGGGGTGCCGTCGTGCTGACCCTGCACCGGGCGGCCTTCGTGCTGCCCGACCCGGCCGGTTCCGGCGCCTCGCAGGCCGACGGCGCGGTGCTCGTGCGCGGTGAACTCGTCGAGGCGGTGGGCCCGTTCGGCGAGCTCGCGGCCGCGCACCCGGACGCCCGGGTACGGGACTGGGGCGCGGCCGTGCTCGCGCCCGGGCTGCGCAATCCGTACGGGCACTGGCTGTTGGAGCGTGCGTACCACCCGGATCCGCGCGAGGAGATCGGTGCCGAGCCGGTGCCGGGCGGGCTCGACGGGGAGCGTGACGACGTGCGGTGCGGGGCGAGCGCCCGGCGCGGGCTCCAGCGGATGCTCGGGTTCGGCGTGACGGCGGTGGCCGGGCCCTTCGAGCGGGCGTCGGTGCGGACGGCGGTGACGCGCTCCGGGCTGGCCGCGCTCGCGCCCGGGGGCGGCGATGCCGGTGAGGGACCGTTGGACCCGCTCGCCGTGCTGTCGCTCGCGCAGGCCGTGCACGGGCGGATCGCCGCCGGGGGACGGGCGGACTTCGCGGTGTTCGCGTGCGACGGGGACGCTCCGCTGCCGCGGCCGGGAGGCTGCCTGGCGACCGTGCTGGGCGGTCGGTTGGTGTACCGACGGCGCTGACGGTTCGGGGAACGCGAGCGTCTGAAACACCTTCGGCCTCCCTGGCAGCCGACTCCCTTGCGGCGCAAGGGACTTCCTTCGTGTGCGGCCGAACTGCGCCTCGCGCGCGGCCGGGTGATTGCCCCTTCGCCGTGACCTGAGGGCCCGCCAGCGGATACGATCCCGGACAGCTCACTCCGTACCCTCACCACACCACCGCCCGTGCCCGCGGGCGGCGGGGCCGTGCCTCGGCCCCGACGCAAGCCAGGACAAGGAACCATGCGACCCGCGACCGTCCCCCCGCCGCGCATCCCGCGGTTGGGCCGTGGCTGGTACCTCGCCGCCGTGCTCAGCGCCGTGCTCGCCGTGGGCATGTGCCTGCTCGGCTGGCGCCAGGCCGACCAGGCCGACCGGATCGCGGCCCACCCGGTGCGGGTCGAGGGCGTCGTCACCCAGCTCCCGACCGGCGGCGGCTCCTACAGCGCCGTCAGCTACCGGGTCGGCGGCCAGGCGCACACGGCCGCCGCGCTGCCGCTCGCGGACGGCGCCAAGGTCGGCGACGCGATCTGCCTGGAGCACGCCGCCGACGACGCGGGCGCGGTGCGGATCTGCGGCGACACCTACCCGCAGCCGGTCGGCGTCGGGCTGGCCCGGTTCAGCGTGCCGGTGGCCGTCGCGCTCTTCCTGGTCTGCCTGTGGCGGATCCGCCGGCACCGGCGGGCGGTCGCCGTCCGCTCCGGGCAGGGCCGGCTCGCGACCACCGTCGCGTTCGCGACCGGGGCCCTGGCCGAGGGGATGCCGGCGATAACCGACGGCAAGCGCTCGCGCCGCAAGCGGCGTGCGGGCGGGCGGCGCGCGCTGCACTGAGCGGTGCTCGGGCGGGTGTCGCGGCAGCTGTTCCGGCGGGTGCTGGCAGGCGTCCCGAGACGGGTGCCGGGAGGCGCGTTGAGGGGCGTGCGGAGGGGCGCTGGTGAGCTGTGAGGGGCGCACGCGTTGGGTACTGCGCCGCCCCGTTGCTCCGGGCGCGGGTGCCAGGGTGAAGAATGGGGGCGTGACCCGAGCCTCTCTGGACAAGCAGCCGCACGAAGTCGCCGCCATGTTCGACGACGTCGCGGCCAAGTACGACCGCACCAACGACGTGCTCTCCCTCGGCCAGGCCCGCGCCTGGCGCCGGGCGGTGGCCGAGGCGGTGGCCGCCGGGCCCGGGGACCTCGTGCTCGACCTCGGGGCCGGCACCGGCACCTCCTCGCTGCCCTTCGCCGAGGCCGGCGCCAGGGTCGTCCCGTGCGACTTCTCCGTCGGCATGCTCGCCGAGGGCAAGCAGCGCCACCCCGAGCTGCCGCTCACCGCGGGGGACGCCACCCGGCTGCCCTTCGCCGACGACACCTTCGACTCGGTGACGATCTCCTTCGCGCTGCGCAACGTCCACGACACGGACGCCGCGCTGCGCGAGATGTACCGGGTCACCAAGCCCGGCGGCAAGCTCGTGCTGTGCGAGTTCTCGACGCCGACCTGGACGCCGTTCCGTACGGTCTACACCGAGTACCTGATGCGCGCCCTGCCGCCGGTCGCCACCGCGGTCAGCAGCAACCCGGATGCCTACGTCTACCTCGCCGAGTCGATCCGCGCCTGGCCGGACCAGCCCGCGATGGCCTCCCGGCTGCAGGAGGCCGGCTGGTCGAAGGTGGCCTGGCGGAACCTGACCGGCGGGATCGTCGCGCTGCACCGCGGGTACAAGACCGCCGCCGCCGCGTAGCCGTCGTCCCTTCCCGCTCCGTAAGCGGACCTAGACTGCCCGGGGCGGCAGCCGCCGTTCGTCCGTTGCCGTTCGTCCGTTGCCGTTCGTCGTAGTTCCCGTCGTCGTAGTTCCAGCCGTAGCTCCAGTCGTAGCTCCAGGAGAGTGCCCACCGTGTCCGAGACCGCAGCCGACCCGACGAAGCCGGACAGCACCGTCGAGAGCACGGCGGACGTCATCGTCGTCGGCGCGGGCCCGGCCGGTGCCACCACCGCGTACTACCTCGCGCAGGCCGGGCTCGACGTGCTGCTGCTGGAGAAGACCGCCTTCCCCCGCGAGAAGGTGTGCGGCGACGGCCTCACCCCGCGCGCCACCAAGCAGCTCGTGGACATGGGCATCGACGTCTCCACCGAGAACGGCTGGCTGCACAACAAGGGCCTGCGCATCATCGGCGGCGGCGTGCGGCTGGAGCTCGACTGGCCCGAGCTGTCCTCCTTCCCCGACTACGGCCTGGTCCGCAAGCGCGCCGACTTCGACGAGCTGCTGGCCCGTCAGGCCGAGAAGGCCGGCGCCCGCCTGTACGAGCGCTGCAACGTCAGCGGCCCCGTGCTGGACGACCGCACCGGGCGCATCGTCGGCGTCACCGCGAAGCTCGGCGAGGAGAAGCGGGAAGTGACCTTCCGCGCCCCGCTCGTCGTCGCCGCCGACGGCAACTCCACCCGGCTCTCCCTCGCCATGGGCCTGCACCGGCGCGAGGACCGGCCGATGGGCGTCGCCTACCGGACGTACTTCACCTCGCCGCGCCACGACGACGACTACCTGGAGTCCTGGCTGGAGCTGTGGGACACCCGCGACGGCCAGCGCCGGCTCCTGCCCGGCTACGGCTGGGTCTTCGGCATGGGCGACGGCACCTCCAACGTCGGCCTCGGCATCCTCAACTCCTCGCCGGCGTTCGGCGAACTGGACTGGCGCGAGGTGCTCAAGGCCTGGTGCGCCGGCATGCCCGAGGAGTGGGGCTACACCCCCGAGAACATGACCGACCCCATCCGCGGCGCCGCGCTGCCGATGGCCTTCAACCGGCAGCCGCACTACACCCGCGGCCTGCTGCTCGTCGGCGACGCCGGCGGCATGGTCAACCCGTTCAACGGCGAGGGCATCGCCTACGCGATGGAATCCGGCAAGATCGCGGCCGGCGTCATCGTCCAGGCCCACGCCCGCGTCACCTCCGGCGGGCGCGAGCGCGCCCTGCAGGCCTACCCGCGTATCCTCAAGGACGTGTACGGCGGCTACTACACGCTCGGCCGCGCCTTCGTGAAGCTCATCGGCAACCCGCAGGTGATGCAGATCGCCACCCAGCGCGGACTCACCCACCCGATGCTGATGCGCTTCGTCCTCAAGCTCCTCGCCAACCTCACCGACCCGCAGGGCGGCGACGCGATGGACCGCGTCATCAACGGCCTCGCCAGGGTCGCGCCGAACGCCTGACGGACTGCCTGGCGCACGCGTGATGCGCTGCCTGGCGCGCGCGTGATGCACGCCTGACGCACGCCCGACGCACGCCCGACGCACGCCCGACGCACGCCCGACGCACGCCCGACGCCATGTTCCCGCGGGTGGCCGGAACGCCACCGTCCGCCCGCGGCAAGGAATATGATCAAGCGTCGCCGAGAACCGCCTGCGGACGAAGGCCGGTTGCTAGCCTGTCGGCCATGCGGATAGGCGTGAACGTCCCCAACTTCGGGCCCGGCACACACCCCGAACGCCTCGCCCGGTGGGCCAAGACCGTCGAGGGACTGGGCTTCGACCTCCTCATGGTCTCCGACCACGTCGCGGTCACCCCGGACGTCGCCAAGCAGTATCCGGCGCCCTTCTTCGAGCCCTTCACCACGCTCTCCTGGCTCGCCGGCATCACCACCCGCGTCCAGCTCGGCACCACCGTCCTCATCTCATCCTCGGCGTCGGCTGGGCCAAGGAGGAGTTCGCGGCGCTCGGCGTGCCCTTCGAACGGCGCGGCGAACTCACCGACGAGTACCTGCACGCCATGCGGGCCGCCTGGGACGACGAGGCCGACTACGGCTGCGGCCGGGTCCCGCTCTGGGTGGGCGGCAACAGCGCCGCCGCGCTGCGCCGGGCCGTGCGCTTCGGCGCGCCCTGGCACCCGCTGCGGTTCACCATGCCGTGGTTCGCGGAGGCGGTCGGCCGGCTGAAGGCCATCGCCGACGAGCAGCAGCAGCCCGTCCCGCAGCTCGCGCCGCGCATCCTGCTGCGGCTGACCGACCGGCCCGTCGACGGGCCCGACCGCAGGGCCGGCGAGGGCACCATCGAGCAGGTCCTCGGCGACATCGAGCAGCTGCGCCTGACCGGCGCCGGCACCGTGCTGCTCGACCCGTACCTCGGCGACCCGGATGAGACGCTGCGGCCCGAGGTGGCGTGGCAGGCCCTGGCCACCGTCGCCGCGCACCGCCCGTAGCCGATACCCCCAGAGAAGCGGAGTACCAGCGGCCAGCCACGACCACGACCTGCACGAGAGCGACGTCGCCGGCGCCGCCGCCGTCACCGAGTCCGACCTGCCGTACCTGCGCCGCTGCGTGGAGCTGGCGGCCGAGGCGGTGGAGGCCGGCGACTACCCGTTCGGATCCGTGCTCGTCTCGGCGGACGGCAGGATCCTCGCGGAGGACCGCAACCGCGAGTCCAGCACCGGGGACCCGACCCGCCACCCGGAGTTCGAGCTGGCCCGCTGGGGCGCGGTCAACCTGAGCCCCGAGGAGCGGGCCGGGGCGACCGTCTACACCTCCGGCGAGCACTGCCCGATGTGCGCGGCCGCGCACGGCTGGGCGGGCCTCGGCCGGATCGTCTACGCGAGCTCGACGCGGCAGTACCGCGGCTGGCTGGCCGCGTCGGGCGTGGCGATCACCTCGCCGCTGAACCCGCTGTCAGTGCGGGACGTCGTGCCCGGCCTCGAGGTCGCCGGACCGTCGCTCGAACTCGCCGGCGAGGTACGGGAGTTGCAGCGCCGCTTCCGGGGGATCGACGCGGCGCTCTGAGAGTCCGGCATCTCTGAGAGCCCGGCGCTCTGAGAGTCCGGCATCTCTGAGAGCCCGGCGCTCCGAGAGCCCGGCATCTCTGAGAACGGGCGGAAGAGGTCACCTCAACTCGCGTCCGGGGTGGCGCGACTGGCCGTCGAGCGCTGCTCCACGTAGGCGAGCCGGTCGGCGAACACCCGGGCCGCGTCCGGGGTGAGCGTCCGCAGGGCGACGAGCGCGGCGAACACGACGTCGCAGAGCTCGTGCTGGACGTCCTCCCAGGTGTGGGTGACCCCCTTGCGCGGGTTCTGGCCGGTGGCGCCGATCACTGCGGCCCCGACCTCGCCTACCTCCTCGGAGAGCTTGAGGATCCGCAGCAGGCGCTCCTCCCGGGGCGACTGCGTGCCCTCCGCGTCGAGCCAGGCGACGAGGTGGTCGACGCTCTCCCAGATCCTGCTGTCCATGCCGTGCTGCTCCCGTCGCTCCCGTGCGGTGCCGTTGGTGCTGCCACCGTACGGGAGCGACGGAGCCGCCCGTCGGGCCCGGCGGGTGCGGGGCCGTCGGGTGTGGGGCCGTCGGGTGTGGGCCGTCAGTGGTCGCTGATCTTCACGCGATGGATGTTCACGGGCAGGCTCGGGTAGCCGTCGCCGGGGCCGTTCTGGTCGTCCTCGCCGCCCGCCGCGATCTTCTGCAGGACGTCCAGGCCCTCGGTGACCCGGCCGAACGGGGTGTAGGCGGGGGAGAGCTTGGTGTCCTTCCAGACGAAGAAGAACTGGCTGCCGTTGGTGTTCGGCCCGGCGTTGGCCATGGCCACGGTGCCGGCCGGGTAGGTGGCGCCGGTCAGGTTCTCGTCGGGGAAGGAGTAGCCGGGGCCGCCGCTGCCGGTTCCGGTCGGGTCGCCGCACTGGAGGACGTAGATCCGCTGGGTGGTGAGGCGGTGGCAGTGGGTGCCGTCGAAGTAGTCGTTCTCGGCGAGGAAGCGGAACGAGAACGTGGTGCAGGGCGCCTTGTCGGTCAGGGCCTCGAAGGTGATCCGGCCCTGGCCGGTCCGCAGGGTCGCGCGGTAGGGCTCGGCGGCCTCTTCGGGGTCGAAGACCGGGATGCCCTTGAAGTTGTCGGCCGGCACGGCCGGGGTGTAGGTGCAGGCGGCGCTCGGGGCCGGCGCGGGGGTGTCCGCGACGGCGGTGCCGGTGCTCGCGACGAGCGGGAGGACGGTGGCGGCGGCGACCAGCGCCCACTGCTTGCGCTTCACGTGACGGGCCTTCCGGGGGGTGGTGGACGGCGGGATTGTCATGGAGGCATCATCCACGGGCGGGTGGGGTTCCGGTAGGGGGCGGTGTGACTCCGGTTCCGGCGGGGGCCGTGGCGCTGGCGCGGTGAGGGTGAAGCGTCAGATCGCCTCCGGGGCTTGATGGTTGGTCTCGTCGTGGTCGCCGCTCGGGGTGGCAGGGTGGGCTGCGGCTCCCGGGGCGGGAGTGAACAGTCCGGCGCGGGCCGCCAGGGCGGCGGCGTCGGCCGCTCGCTCGGCGGTGAGGGTGTCGAGCGGCTCGCCGGTGACGAACAGGCGGTAGTAGAGCGGGGCTGTCGCGGCCCGGATCACCTCGGCGCCGTCCGTGCCTTCGGGCAGCTCACCCCGGGCGACCGCCCGTTCGGCCACCTCGGCGGCCTGGTCGTGGCGGGCCGCGAAGAAGGCGCGCAGGGCGGTAGCGCCGGCGTCCGAGCGCTGAGCGGCCGCGATCAGTGCCGTAGGGGTCGGGCCCAGGTCGGGGTCGGTGAAGACGGCGAACACCTCGTGGGTGATTCGGCGGAGGTCCTCGCCGAGATCCCCGGTGTCGGGCAGGAGCCAGGGCTGGTCGGCGGAGGCGGTCAGGGCGTCGGCGACCAGTCCGTCCACTCCGCCCCAACGCCGGTAGAGGGTCGCCTTGTGGACGCCGGACCGGGTGGCTACCGCCTCGACGGTGAGGCCGGCGTACCCCTTTTCGGTGACCTCGGCCAGCGTCGCGGCGACCACGTCCTCCCGCACCCGGGCACTCCGCCCGCCGGGGCGGGGCGTCGGGGTGCGGGCGGGAGTGTGTCGGGGTGGAGCGTGCCGGGTCGGAGCGTCCGGGGTCGGGGTCGCGGGATTCTCACTCAAAGTCGACTCCAGTCGCATTAAGGCTTGCCGGGGTGGGGTGGCCGTGCCATGCTCATCGTAATGCGACTTGCGTCGCATTACGAGAGGAGCCCTCATGGCCGCCACCGCCATCCCCGACCCGACCACCCTCCACCCCCTCGCCGGCCACGACCGCGTCGTCCTGCTGCGCCCCCTCGTCACGGACCCCAGGATCGAGGTCGGCGAGTACACCTACTTCGACGACCCCGACGGCGCCACCCGCTTCGAGGAACGCAACGTCCTCTACGCCTATGGCCCCGAACGCCTGGTGATCGGCAAGTACTGCGCCCTCGCCACCGGCACCCGCTTCCTCATGGCCGGTGCCGCCCACCCCGACATCGGCGTCTCCACCTTCCCGTTCACGATGTTCGGCGGCAGCTGGACCGAACAGACCCTCGACCTCGTCAGCGCTCTCCCCAGCCGAGGCGACACCGTCGTCGGCAACGACGTCTGGTTCGGCTACGGCGCCACCGTCCTGCCCGGCGTCCGCATCGGCGACGGCGCGATCATCGCCGCCGGAGCCGTCGTCATCGCCGACGTCGACCCCTACACCGTCATCGGCGGCAACCCCGCCCGCCCGATCCGCCGCCGCTTCCCCGACGCGGACATCGAGCTCCTCCAGCGCGCAGCCTGGTGGCACTGGCCCGTCGACCTCGTCACCACACACGTCCGCGCCATCATGTCCGGAACCCCGGCCGACATCGCCGCGATCGCCCGGGAACACGGCCTGCTCGCCGCCTGACCCGCGGCCCCGCCTTCCGGATCCCGGACGGGCCGTTGATCACGAGCGGACCGGTGCGCGAGGATGGCGCTCCGCCCCACGCCCCGCTCCACGCACCGCCTCGTCCAATGCTGCGCCCGCCCGCCCAGCTCCGGGAGCCGTCCGACGCCGTACGGTACTCGCCCCGCCGGTTCCGTACGCTCGGAGGGAACTGTCCCATGCCTGCCTCCTCGTCCAAGTCCGCTTCCTCATCGGTGCTTCGCGATCTGCCCGTGCTGCTCGTGGCCGTGGTGTGGGGTTCGAGCTTCCTCGCCGTCCAACGGGTCGCCGAGCCCCGGACGGCGGTGGCGATGCTCGTGCTGCGGTTCGGCCTGGTGCTGCCCCTCCTCGGCGTGGCCGCATGGCGCGCGCTCCGTAGGCTCAGCCGCACCGAATGGCTGGGCGGCGCCACGCTCGGCCTGGTGCTCAGCGGGATCTTCCTGCTGGAGACCTACGGCGCTGTCCACACCTCCGCCACCAACGCCGGACTGATCATCAGCCTCACCATGGTGCTCACCCCGCTCGGCGAGAGCGCCCTCGGCCGGACGGCGCCCTCGCGCGCCTTCCTCGCCGCGGCCGGCCTCGCCGTGCTCGGTGTCGCGCTGCTCACCGGCGACGGCGGACTCCGCCCACCCGCCCTCGGCGATCTCCTGGTGCTCGGCGCCGCCGTCGTCCGCTCCGGGTACGTGCTGGCCACGGCCCGCACCCGGGCCGTTCGGAACACCGACGCGCTGGCCTTGACCTGGGTGCAACTCGCCACCGCGACCGCCGTGTTCGGGGTGGTCTCCCTGGCCGTGGGCCCCGCGCCGTGGACCGTCGCCGTCTCGTACGGGCCGGCCCAGTGGGCCTGGCTGCTGCATCTGTCCTTGTTCTGCACGCTGTTCGCCTTCTTCGTCCAGATGTGGGCCGTGCGGGCCACATCGCCGTCACGGGTGAGCCTGCTGCTCGGCACCGAGCCGCTCTGGGCCGCCGTCTTCGGCATCACCCTCGCTGGGAACCGGATGGGACCGCTCGCGCTACTCGGAGGAGCCCTCGTGCTCGTCGCTACGGAGTGGGGCCGGCGTACTGCCCCCAACCCGCTCCCGGCCACGAGTGAGGGAGACGGCGAGGGCGCACCCGATCCGGTGGCGACGAACCCGGAACCGACCCCCGTGTGACCGGTTGCCCTCGTCACCGGCGCCGCCACAGCGTCCGGCGGGCGTAGTCGAGGGCGACCACGCCCAGCAGCGGGCCCCACGCGACCAGGGGCAGGTAGGCGAGCGTCATCATGACGGCGGCGAAGCCGTGCGGCGAATCCGGCTCGGCCAGGTTGCGTGCCCACCCGCCGAACAGGGCGGCCGTGCACACGTTGGTGAGTATCGCCGCCCCCAGCAAGGCCGGGACGATCGCGGCGAGCGGCCGGACCCGCCGGCCACCCAGCAGCGGGATCCATCGGGGCACCACCAGCCCCCAGGGCCGGACCAGGCCCAGGGTCAGGAAGGCCAGCGCCTCGGTCAGGAGGCTCAGCACCACGCAGTAGACCGTGCCCCAGCCCGGCTGGTGCGCGTCGTACGCCGCGGCCGTCGCACCGCTGAAGCCGACCGGGACGCCGAAGCCGAACACGATCCGCCACAGCCCCGAGGGGACGGTGGTGAGGACGGCGGCCTTGGCGGCGAGCCGGGCCCAGCGCGGGGCGGGCGGGACGCCTGGGGTGGTCGCCCCGGCCCGGTGGGTGGTGCTGCGGGCATTGATCACGAGCTTCGCCATGCTGGTGGCCTCCCTTCGGCTCCGGCCCCCGTGGCCGGTGCGACGACTCAAGACTGGAGCCCCACTAGGGGTTCGCGGCAGTTGCCGATCGGCAGGTTCTTCCTGCTCAACCGGCCTTTGAAATAGGCCGATCGGCACAGGTGCGCCGCCCGGGCCGCGTCGTAATGTGACGGCAGTCGAAGAGTCGAGAGGCGAAGAGTCGAAAGGAGGCGGTGACGATGACTCAGATCCTTTCCGGAGTCGTCCTGGTCCTGGCACTGCCGGCATGGGCGGCGCGGGGGCGCTACGGGGTGGCGGCCATGACCATGGCGCTCGGGGCGGCGTCGCTCGTGGTCACGTTCACCGTCTGGCTCCTCGGCCGCTGGGCGGAGGGGGACCGCTGGGCCGGGCTGCTGGGTCTGGTCGAACTGGCCGTCCTGCTCCTGTCGGTGGTCATCAGCCTGCGCACCGAGGACGGCCCGCGCTCCGCGGCGGCGGCCTGGACGGCATGCGGGGCGGTCGCCCTCTGGCTGACGCGCTTCGCGTTCGTCGAGGGGCCGGGGGACATGCTCACGGTCTTCGGGTTCGGGTCGATGCTGTCGCTGCCGGCCGTCCTGATCGGCCTCTATCTGCGAGGCCTGGACGAGGGGCGCCGCAATGCGGTTGCCGAGGCCAGGCGCGCGCAGCGGCTCGAACTGGCCCACGACCTCCACGACTTCGTGGCGCACGACGTCAGCGGCATGGTCGCCCAGGCCCAGGCCGGCGCCTACCTGGCAGCGATCGACCCGGCCCAGGCGGTCGCGATGTTCGAACGGATAGAGCAGGCCGGGCAGCGGGCCCTGGCCTCGCTGGACCGGACGGTGCAACTGCTCCGCACGGAGGAGGGGAGCGGGCGCGGGCCTCAGCCGGGGCTGGCCGAACTCGCAGAGGTGGCGGAAAGGTTCACCACTTCGGGCGGAGCGGAGGTTCGGCTGGAGCTGCCGGACACCCCGATACCGAGGGAGGTCGCGGGCACGCTGCACCGGATCGTCGTCGAGGCGCTGACCAACGTCCGGCGGCACGCGCCGGGCGCCCGGCGGGTCGACGTCCGCGTCGTCTCCGCCGGTGGGTGGTTGGAGCTGACCGTGACGAACGACGGCCGGGCGGCAGGCCAGGGCGGGCGTTCCCGCCGGGGCGGCGGCAGCGGACTGCCGGGGTTGGCCGCCCGGGTGGAGGCCCTCGGCGGCACGTTCGATGCCGGTGCGCACGAGCGGGAGGCCTGGCGCGTGACCGCGAGATTGCCGCTGGACGGGCGGGAGCAGCAGGGGCAGACGGAAGGGCCGGCGATTCCGGCGAGGACCAGCGGGAGGGAGAAGTGAGCATGGGCAGCGGCTCGGGGCCGATTCGCATCCTGGTGGCGGACGACCAGGCGGACGTCCGCAGCGCGTTCCGGATGATCCTGGATGTGCAGCCGGACATGGTCGTGGTGGCGGAGGCGGCGGACGGCGCCGCGGCGCTGGCGGAGGCCAGGCGGCTGAAGCCGGACGTGGTGCTCGCGGACATCCGGATGCCGAAGCTCGACGGCCTGGAGGTCACCCGGCAACTGTCCGGCGAGTGCAAGGTGATCGTGGTGACCACCTTCGACCTGGACGAGTACGTGCACACGGCTCTGCGGCACGGTGCGGCCGGCTTCCTGCTGAAGCGCTCGGGCCCGGTCCTGCTGATCGAGGCGGTACGGGCGGCGATGGCCGGGGACGCGTTGATCAGCCCGCAGGTGACCGTCCGGCTGCTGCGGCACATGGCGGCGCAGGAGCCCGAGCGGCAGGCCGATCCAGGGCCGGTGGCGGCGTCGCTGACAGCCGGGCCGGTGGAAGAACTGACCACGAGAGAAAAGGAGATCGCGGAACTGGTGGCGGACGGCGCGACGAACGCCGAGATCGGAGCAGGGCTGTTCATTTCACCGGGCACGGTGAAGAACCACCTCGCCAACATCCAGCGCAAGCTCGGTGCCCGTAACCGGGTGGGCATCGCGGCCTGGGTCTGGGAACAGGCAGCCGGTATCCGGTAACCGGCCCCTGTTGGGCGGCGGGACACGACAAGGGGCGGGGGCACGGACCCCGGAGCAGAAAGGAGAGTTGAGACCCAAGGGCCAGGGGCAGAGGCGCCTGAGACTCGGGGCACGGGGCACGGGGCACGGGGCACGGGGCACGGGGCACGGGGCAAGGGGCAAAGGGACCCAGGGCACAGGGCAGCGGGAGCGCGCGGAGGTCGGGGTGCCGCGCGCTGGGCCAGGCATGGCCCAGCGCGCAACGGG
>NZ_JBFBDY010000131.1:0-15603 GCF_040683475.1 Kitasatospora sp. NPDC093558
GAGCCCGCCGAGCCCCGCGGCCCCGCCGCCCCCGGCTACGACGAGGCCGGCCGCGACGCCGTCCACCAGGTGATCCGCGAGCGCCGCGACATCCGCAACGGCTTCCGCCCGGACCCGATCCCGCACGAGGTGCTGATCCGCGTCCTGGAGGCCGCCCACACCGCGCCCAGCGTCGGCTACTCCCAGCCGTGGGACTTCGTGGTGATCCGCTCCGCCAAGACCCGCCGGCGCATGCACGCCCTGGCCGAGCGCCAGCGCGAGGCGTACGCCGACTCGCTGCCCAAGGGCCGGGCCAAGCAGTTCCGCGAGATCAAGATCGAGGCCATCCTCGAAACCCCGGTCAACATCGTGGTCACCGCCGACCGCACCCGCGGCGGCCGGCACACCCTGGGCCGCCACACCCAGCCCCAGATGGCCCCGTACTCGGCCGCCCTGGCCGTCGAGAACCTCTGGCTGGCCGCCCGCGCCGAGGGCCTGGGCGTCGGCTGGGTGAGCTTCTTCGACGACGAGGAGCTGGTCCGCGAGCTCGGCCTGCCCGAGCACCTGGAGGTCGTCGCCTACCTGTGCGTCGGCTTCGTCGACTCCTTCCCGGACGAGCCCGAGCTGGAGCAGCAGGGCTGGGCCAAGAAGCGCCCGCTGTCCTGGGTCGTCCACGAGGAGCAGTACGGCAACCGCGCGCTGCCCGGCGAGGAGCCGCAGAGCCTGCTCGCCGAGACCCTGCGCGGCATCCGCCCGCTGGACGCCAAGGCGCTCGGCGAGGCCTGGGACCGCCAGAAGCGGATGACCAAGCCGGCCGGCTCGCTCGGCATGCTGGAGATCATCTCCGCCCAGCTGTGCGGCCTGTCCCGCAAGTGCCCGCCGCCGATCCCGGAGCCCGCCTGCGTCGCGATCTTCGCCGGTGACCACGGCGTGCACGCCCAGGGCGTCACCCCCTGGCCGCAGGAGGTGACGGCCCAGATGGTCGGCAACTTCCTCGCCGGGGGAGCGGTCGTCAACGCCTTCGCCAAGCAGATCGGCACCGAGGTCTGTGTGGTCGACGTCGGCGTGGCCGCCGAGCTGCCCGACGCCGTCCAGCAGGGCAGGGCCACCGGCCTGCTGCCGCGCAAGGTCAAGCCAGGCACCGACGACATGACCCAGGGCCCGGCGATGAGCCGGGAGGAGGCCGTCCAGGCGATCGAGGTCGGCATCGAGACCGCCCGCGACCTCGTCGCGGCCGGCAACAAGGCCCTGGTCACCGGCGACATGGGGATCGCCAACACCACCGCCTCGGCCGCCCTCATCTCGGTCTTCACCGGCCTCGACCCGGCCGAGGTCACCGGCCGCGGCACCGGGATCGACGACCAGACGCACGCCCGCAAGGTCGAGGTCATCCGCGCCGCGCTGGCCCTGCACCAGCCCGACCCGGCCGACCCGATCGGCGTCCTCGCCGCCATCGGCGGCCTGGAGCACGCCGCCATCGCCGGCTTCCTGCTGGGCGCCGCCTCGCTGCGCACCCCGGTCGTGCTGGACGGCGTGATCGCCGGTTCGGCCGCCCTGGTGGCCAAGGCGATCGCCCCCGAGGTGCTGGCGGCCTGCATCGCCGGCCACCGCTCCGCCGAGCCCGGCCACCAGGCCGCGCTGGCGAAGCTCGGCCTGCGTCCGCTGATCGACCTGGACCTGCGGCTCGGCGAGGGCACCGGTGCCCTGCTGGCCCTGCCGCTGGTGCAGAGTGCGGCCCGCGCGATGCACGATGTAGCCACCTTCGACTCCGCCGGGGTCACCGAGAAGGCCTGACGTTCCCGTCACCGCTCCGCGGACCGGCCCGAGGGCGCGCCGGCCCGCGGAGCGGCGTCTCTCCGTACCCCCACACCCCCACCCCCGATCAGGAGCACCGCCGATGACCGCGCCCACCCCGCACCCCAGCACCGAAGGCCGTACCCCCTACCCGGTCGGACTGCTGCTCGCCGGTCGCCGCGTGGTCGTGGTCGGCGGCGGGCAGGTCGCGCAGCGCCGGCTGCCCGCGCTGATCGCGACCGGCGCGGAGCTGCACCTGATCGCTCCGAGCACCACCCCGGCCGTCCAGGCCATGGCCGACGCGGGCGAGCTCACCTGGCACGCCCGGCCCTACCGGGACGGGGACCTGGCCGACACCTGGTACGCCCTGGTCGCCACCGACGACCCGGCCGTGAACGCCCGGGTCAGCGCCGAGGCCGAGCGCGAGCGGGTGTTCTGCGCCCGCAGCGACGACGCCGCCGCCGCGACCGCGTGGACCCCGGCCAGCGGCCGGGACGCGGGTGCCACCGTCGCCGTCCTCACCGGCGACCCGCGCCACTCCGCGGGCCTGCGCGACGCGATCGTGGACGGCCTGCGGGACGGCTCGCTGTCCGCCCGCCAGTACCGCGCACACGGCGCCGGCGTGGCCCTCGTCGGCGGCGGCCCCGGCGACCCGGACCTGATCACCGTGCGCGGCCGCCGCCTGCTCGCGGACGCGGACGTCGTCGTCGCGGACCGCCTCGCCCCGCGCGAGCTGCTGGCCGAGCTGCCCGAGCACGTCGAGGTGATCGACGCGTCCAAGATCCCGTACGGCCGGTTCATGGCCCAGGAGGCGATCAACCGGACGCTGATCGAGCACGCCAAGGCCGGCAAGTTCGTGGTCCGGCTCAAGGGCGGCGACCCGTACGTCTTCGGCCGCGGCGGCGAGGAGCTGCTGGCCTGCGCCGAGGCCGGGCTGCCGGTCACCGTCGTGCCGGGCATCTCCAGCTCGATCAGCGTCCCGGCCGCCGCCGGGGTGCCGGTCACCCACCGCGGCATGACGCACGAGTTCACCGTCATCTCCGGCCACGTCGGGCCGGACGACGAGCGCTCGCTGACCAACTGGGAGGCCGCGGCGAAGATGAGCGGCACCCTCGTGCTGCTCATGGCCGTCGACAAGATCGCGGCGATAGCGGCGAAGCTCGTCGAGCACGGCCGCCCGGCCGACACCCCGGTCGCGATCGTCCAGGAGGGCACCACCGCGGCCCAGCGCCGGGTGGACGCCACCCTGGCCACCGTCGGCGCCGTCGTCGAGGCCGAGGGCATCAAGCCGCCCGCCGTGATCGTCATCGGCGACGTGGTCAACGTCCTCGCGGCGGCCTTCCGGAAGTAGTCCCCCCAGAAGAAGTCCTCGGAGTGGGAAGTCGGCCCGTCCGACTTCCCACCCCTCCGTCCCACGGAGGGCTACTCCAGCGGCTGCTCCGTCCAGATCACCTTGCCCGTCGCCGTGTAGCGCGTCCCCCAGCGGTCCGCGAACTGCGCGACCAGGAACAGCCCGCGCCCGCCCTCGTCCGTCGTCGCCGCGTACTTCAGGTGCGGCGAGGTGCTGCTGCCGTCCGACACCTCGCAGATCAGCGACCGGTCCCGCAGCAGCCGCACCCGGATCGGCCCGGAGCCGTACCGGATCGCGTTGGTCACCAGCTCGCTCAGGATCAGCTCGGTGACGAACGCGGCCTCGTCCAGCCCCCACGACTCCAGCCGCTCCGCCACCGCCCGCCGGACCGGCCCCACCGCCGCCGGGTCGGACGGCACCTCCCACTCCGCCACCCGCTCCGAGGCCAGCACCCGGGTCCGCGCCACCAGCAGCGCGATGTCGTCCTGCGGACGCTCCGGCAGCAGGGCGCCCAGCACGTCCGCGCAGGTCTGCTCCGGCGTGCGGGGCGGCCCGGTCAGCGCCGCCCGCAGCTGCTCCAGCCCCTCGTCGATGTCCCGGTCGCGGTCCTCCACGAGCCCGTCCGTGTACAGCACCAGCCGGCTGCCCTCGGCCAGCTCCAGCTCGGCCGTCTCGAACGGCAGCACCGCCAGCCCCAGCGGCGGCCCGGTCGGCAGCTCCGGGAACTCCACCCGCCCGTCCGGGCCCACCACGGCCGGCGGCGGATGCCCGGCGCTCGCCAGCGTGCAGCGCCGTGACACCGGGTCGTAGATCGCGTACAGGCAGGTCGCCCCGGCCAGCTCGGAGCTCTCCCCGCTCGCCGCCTCGTCCTGGTCGATCCGGATCACCAGGTCGTCCAGGTGCCCCAGGAGCTCGTCCGGCGGCAGGTCCAGCGTCGAGAAGTTGTGGATCGCCGTGCGCAGCCGCCCCATCGTCGCCGCCGCGTGCAGCCCGTGCCCCACCACGTCGCCGACCACCAGCGCCACCCGCGCGCCCGGCAGCGGGATCACGTCGAACCAGTCCCCGCCCACGCCCTCCTGCGCGGGCAGGTACCGGTGCGCGACGTCCAGCGCGTTCTGCACCGGCAGGCTGCGCGGCAGCAGGCTGTGCTGGAGCGTCACCGCCATCGCGTGCTCGCGGGTGAACCGCCGCGCGTTGTCGACGCACACCGCCGCGTGCGCCACCAGCTCCTCCGCCAGCGCCAGGTCCTCCGCGTCGAACGGCTCCTCCCGGTCCGCCCGCCAGAACCGCGCCACCCCCAGCAGCACCCCGCGCGCCCGCAGCGGCACCCGCAGCAGCGAGTGCACCCCGTACGCCAGCGCCTGCGCCGACCCCTCCGGATCCTGCTCCCGCCACCCCTCCGCCTCGGCCAGCCGCGGCTCCAGCCCCGGCTCCCCGCTGTGCAGCGCCGCCGCCAGCGGCGTATCCGGCACTACGTCCAGGACGGTACCCACCGGGTAGAACGGCGCGCCGGACCGCACGCCCGCCACCGCCGCCCGGCGCATCCGCCCGATCGACGCGCCCGACGGCGGCTCCTCGCCCGCCAGCACCTGCTCGGCCAGGTCCACCGTCACGAAGTCCGCGAACCGCGGCACCGCGACCTGCGCCAGCTCGTCCGCCGTCCGCGTCACGTCCAGCGAACTGCCCACCGTCACCCCGGCGTCGTACAGCAGCCGCAGCCGCCGCTGCGCCACCTCGACCCGGCCGGACAGCGCCAGCAGCTCGGTGGAGTCGCGCAGCGTCGCGACGAAGCCGGGCGGGCCGCCGTCCCGGTCGGTGAGCCGGATGTTCACGGCCAGCAGCCGCTCACCGGCCATCACCACCTGGTCGGTGACCGGCAGGTTCGCGGTCAGCAGCTCCTCGGGGGCGCGCTCCAGGCCCAGCTCGGTCACCAGCCGCCCCTCGGCATCCGGCGGCAGGCCGAGCAGCCGGCGCGCCTCGTCGTTGAACAGCAGCAGGCGCCCGTCCCCGCCGACGATCAGCACGCCCTCGCGCACCGCGTGCAGCACGGCCGCGTGGTGTTCGTACATCCGGGTCATCTCGGTCGGCCCGAGCCCGTGCGTCTGGCGCCGCAGCCGCCGGCTGATGAGCGCCGTCCCGAGCGTCGCCAGTACGACCGCGCCCGCGGCGGCGCCCAGCACCACCGGCAGCTGCCGCTGGCTCGCGGTGCTCACGTTCGCGAGCGTGACGCCCGCCGAGACCAGCCCGGCCACCGAGCTGTCCGGCGCGTACACCGGCACGACGGCCTGGACCAGCGGGCCGAGCGTCCCGCGGATCTGCTCGACCACCACGTGCCCCTGCAGGGCGGGTTCGTAGGTGCCGATGAACTTCTGGCCGATCCGGGCGGGGTTGGGGTGGGTGTAGCGGATGCCCTGGTTGTTCAGGACGACGATGAAGTCGACGCCCGACGCCACCCGCGCGGCCTGCGCCCGCGGCTGCAGGATCGCCGTCGGATCGGGGGAGCGCAGCGCCTCGACGATCCCCGGCGAGTCGGCGAAGGTCTGCGCGACCGCGACCGACCGGTTGCGCGCCTCGTTGTCCGCGTCGTTGCGGGACTGCACGACGAGCGCCACCCCGGCGGCCACCACGAGCAGCAGCACCACGAGGATCTGCAGCACGAACACCTGGCCGGCCACGGACCGGAGGTTCACCGGCCACGCGCGACGGGCGCTCGGCTGCTGTTGCCGACCATGAGGGCGTCCACCGGAGGAGCCGGCGGATCCAGAAGCACCAGAGGCCGACGGAGCCCAGGATCGACCCGGGAAACGGGCCATACGGTCATATTTGCACTCCGATCGGCGCGGGGCCAAGGCCAAGGCGTCCGACTCTTTCCGCCGTTTGGCCTTCACCGCCCGGCCTTGGCAAGATCGCAGGGTGTCCGAACCCAGCACCATCACCGACCCGGCCGACCCCCGCCTCGGCGACTACACCGGCCTGACCGACGTCGAACTGCGCCGCCGGCGCGAGCCCGCCGAGGGCCTGTTCATCGCGGAGGGGGAGAAGGTCATCCGCCGCGCCCTCGCCGCCGGCTACCGGATGCGGTCGATGCTGCTGACCCCCAAATGGCTGGACGTCATGGCCGACGTCATCGCGGAGGCGGACGCCCCCGTCCACGTCGTCGAACCGGCCCTCGCCGAGGCCGTCACCGGCTACCACGTGCACCGCGGCGCCCTCGCCTCGATGGAGCGCAAGCCCCTCCCGGACGCCACCGCCGTCCTGGCGGGCGCCCGCCGGGTCGCCGTCCTCGAAGGCCTGGTCGACCACACCAACCTCGGCGCGATCTTCCGCAGCGCCGCCGCCCTCGGCATGGACGCCGTCCTGCTGTCACCCGACTGCGCCGACCCGCTCTACCGGCGCGCCGTCAAGGTCTCGATGGGCGCCGTCTTCGCCGTCCCCTACGCACGCCTCGACCCCTGGCCCGCCGCCCTGACCACCGTCCGCGACGCCGGATTCACCCTCCTCGCCCTCACCCCCGCCGAAACCGCCGTCGACCTGCCGAGCCTGGCCCCGCAGCACCTCCCCAAGACCGCCCTGATGCTGGGCGCCGAAGGCGACGGCCTCACCCCCCAAGCCATCCGAGCCGCCGACCACCCCGTCCGCATCCCGATGGCCCACGGCATCGACTCCCTCAACGTGGGCGCAGCAGCGGCGGTGGCCTTCTACGCGGTGACAACCCCCTAACCCGCGAGCCGCCGCCTCCCCGACCCCCGCAGCCAACACCCACCCGCCCGGTCTCCCCGGCCCACACGCCGGGGAGCCACCGGCATCCCCGCCCCTCGGGCCCGGCCCCCGCACCGGGGAGCCTTCTCCGCAGCCGCCTGCCCGCGCGCCGGGACGGCACCGGCTTCCCCGAGTCCTCGGCTCCCGCGCCCGTGCCCACCCCCGTCGCCCCAACCTCCGCAGCCACCTGTCTCTCTTCCCCGCGCCCCACAAGGGGTGCGGGGAACTGCGCGGGGCGGGAGGTGATGGCCGAAACGTTTTCGCCGCCCGTGGTCCGGCTTTGCGAGGTGCCGCTCAGGAAGCTCAGGGCAGAAGGTGACGGCCGAAAAGCCGCCTCACGCCGTCCCCGCCGTCAGCCCGTCGGGGCAGTTGGGGGAGCCGGGGCTGCTGCGGCCGGGGGAGTGGTGGTGAGGCCCGTGCCGCCGGAGGCGCCTGCTCCGGGCCAGGATTCGTCGAGGGAGCCGTCCGGACGGACGGTGTAGCGGGTTGAGGTCACGGCCCCCGTCTGGGCGACGCGTTCCTCGCGGACCACCGCTCCGCCGTCGAGCCGCCAGGAGGCCGTGGCCTGTGGGTCGGCCGTCGAGGAGCGCGTGGCGGCGGCGACCGGGTTGTCGCCGGCGAAGGTGTAGAGCTGGACGAGGTCGACCGGAACCGACCCCTCGGCTCGCCGGAGCACGATCACCGTCGCCGGTGCGCCCTTGTACCGGGCCGGCAGCACCGAGCTGAGCGCGACCTGCGGCCCGCCCGCGGCCGAGCGGCCCTCCCGGAGGGCGATCCCGGGACCGCCCGTGCCGTCGGGGTAGGTGCGGTTGGGCCAGTCGACGGCCGGTCCGGGCCCCTGCGCCGGAGCCAGCGCGAGGTCGGTCGGAGCCGCACCCGCCCCGCCCCGCGCGGCAGCCACCACCGGCGTGGTCGACGGCGTCACCGAAGGCGTCACCGCCGCCGCCGAGGGCGTCACCGAAGGAGGAACCGCCGCAGCGTCCACCGACAACCCCGCACCCGCCTGCCCACTGGGCGAGGCGGTCACGGCGGGCCCGCCCGAGTGCCGCAGCCCCTGGTTGCTCCGGTCCTCGCACCCCTGCGCCGCCGCGATGGCCAGCGCCACGCCGATCGTCACCGTGACGAAGACGACGAGCCGCTGCCGCAGGAGCCGCTGCCGTGGGGTGGTCGGCCGTCCGGGGGCGGGGGTGTGCTGGCGGTCGCGGGGCCGTCCGCGGTCGCGGCTGCCGGGGTGGCCGGGGGCGGGCGTCTGCTGACGGTCCCGCACCTGGCGGCCCCCCGAGGCCGCCTCGGGTCTGGGATGGGGCGAGGCCGCGCCCTGCGGGCGCCGCTGCCCCGCGCCGGCTGCCGCGGGCCGACTGCCCGCGGCAGCCCGGGCCCGCGCCGCAGCGGCCGGGTCCGGGGAGCGTCCGGGCGCGGGCACGCCGTGCCGCACAGCGCCGGGGGCGTCGGCCCCAGGGACGGACGGGGGAGCCGCCGAAGCGCGCCGCATGACGCGTCCGCCGCCGTTGGCCGCCGCTCCCCGGGCGGCGAGTTCGCTGAGCCGCTCGTGCAGGGCGGCGGCGCCGGGCCGTTCGGCGGGTTCCTTGGCCAGGCAGGCCCGGATCAGCGGCGCGAGCTGCGGCGGTACGTCCGAGAGGTCGGGCTCCTCGTGCACGACGCGGTAGAGCATGACCTCCGAGGAGGCGCCGGAGCCGAAGGGCGTGTCCCCGGTGAGCGCGTACGCGAGCGTCGCACCGAAGGCGAACACGTCGGTCGCGGGCGTGACGGCGACCCCGCGGACCTGTTCGGGCGCGAGGAAGCCGGGGGAGCCGACGGCGGTGCCGACGTGGGTGAGGGTGCTGGCGCCGCGCGACCAGGCGATGCCGAAGTCGATGATCCGCGGGCCGCGCGGCGAGAGCAGGATGTTGGAGGGCTTGAGGTCGCGGTGGACGACGCCGGCCTCGTGGACCTTGACGAGCCCGTCGGCGAGCGCGGCGCCGATCCGGGCGGCCTCCTGCCAGCCGAGCGGTCCCTCGTCGCCGACGCGTTTGTAGAGCGAGGGCCCGGGCACGTAGGCGGTGGCGAGCCAGGGGCGGTCGGCCTCGATGTCGGAACCGACGACGCGGGCGGTGCAGCCGCCGCGGATGCGCGAAGCGGCGGCGATCTCCCGGGCGAAGCGGGTGCGGAACTCCTGGTCCTCGGCGAGTTCGGCACGGATCAGTTTGAGGGCGACCCGCTGCCCGCGCCGGTCGGAGCCGAGGTAGACGACGCCCATGCCGCCGGCCCCCAGCCGCCGGTGGAGGCGGAACGGCCCGACGATGCGGGGGTCCTCACGCCTCAGCCGCATCATCGCCATGTCCGTTCCCCGTCAGCCTGTGGGTGAGGCCCCGTCGGTTGGGGCATCGTCAGTTCTTGTCTGGCACAGCTTACGGACTGGCCGCTGCGGTGTGCTGATACGCAACACCTCAAGCCACCGTGCGATTGTCGGATCTTGCACTGACCTGCTGGTCATGAGGGTGCCGAAACGTTTCTCGGGGTCGCCTCTCAGGGTTCCCCCGGGGGCGGCGCGGAGAGAGTCTCCCCCTTCGGTAGTAGTCCCTAAGTCGGAGCGTCATCCTCGGGGATGCCCGAGGAACAGTACGACGGCATGACGCCCGAACAGCCCTCCGCGCCATAGCGTTGTCCTCAGCGGTGGACGGGGAGCTCGTCCCCCGAGGTACGCCGTCCACCGCGCCAACTCGACCGGGAGAACGGCTCCGAGACCGGATCAGGAGTAAGGGCATGGCACCGCAGCTCACGGGAACCCCCCGCCGCCGTCGGCCGGCCTTCACCCTGCCCCGCACCGCGGAGCCGACCAGGCACCCCGCGGTGGCGCTGGCCATGGCCCTGCCGTGCGCGGTGCTGCTGGTGGCCCTGTTCGGCGGGTGGGACCAGATGGCGAACCAGGTCCAGGCGGTGGCCGACCTGATCGTCCACTGAACTCGGCCGGCCCCCGAGGCCGGTCGCGGAACGGACACTGATCCCCTGGGGACGGGGAGCCAGTGTCGCCGGGGAGGCCGAGCCCGCGTTGAGACGCGGACGGGCGAGGAGCGGTGCGCAGAGCACCCCGGCAGGCGGAGACGCCGCGTACGGACGTCGGTGAGGGCGACCGTGCGCGGCTCTTCTCTTTTCACCGCCTATGCAAAAGGCCGGGGCCGCGACCCTCACGGATCGCGGCCCCGGCCGTTACTGTGCGCGATACTGGGATTGAACCAGTGACCCCTACCGTGTCAAGGTAGTGCTCTCCCGCTGAGCTAATCGCGCCTGGTGTGGCGGTCTTGCAGCAGACCCCGGAGGATCCGACGTGCGCGATACTGGGATTGAACCAGTGACCCCTACCGTGTCAAGGTAGTGCTCTCCCGCTGAGCTAATCGCGCGGGGAGGTTCTCCCGGCGAACCGGGTGATCCTCTTGGAGGTGGAGACGGGATTTGAACCCGTGTACACGGCTTTGCAGGCCGTTGCCTCGCCTCTCGGCCACTCCACCAGGCAACACTCGGAGAACGATCTTACACTGTTCTCCATCGAGCGGACGACGAGATTCGAACTCGCGACCCTCACCTTGGCAAGGTGATGCTCTACCAACTGAGCCACGTCCGCCTGTCTCCCGGGATCTTCACCGCTTTTCTTCGGCTGCGCTCCCTGGCGACGTGTTGAACTCTAGCGGATTCCCGGGCCAGCTAAAAATCCGTTCCCGCAGCGTGCACTCGGTGCACACCCGGAAGCCGCTCGCGCCTGCCCGTTCCGCCGTACGCCCCCGGGCCCGTCGAGCGCCCCCGACCTACACTTCAGGCACCGCTGCCCAGCACCACCGCGCAGGAGAACCGTGTCCGGCCGCACCGCCCCCCAGCCCCCGCTCGCCCGCTTCGGCGGTCGCCTCGCCACCGGCCTGCGCGACGTCACCTCGGACCCGGCCGCGCTCGACTCCACCGGCTACTGGGCGGTGGCCTACGACTTCGAGGGCCGCCTCACCTGCGCCCGCTTCGACGACGTCCGCCCTGCCCCCGTCCCGCCCTCCGGCGCGGGCTGGCACGGACCGGACGCCGGCGACTGGCACAGCTCCCTGGACCGCGACGCCTACACCGCGGGCGTCCGCCGCATCCGCGAGTACATAGCCGCCGGCGAGGTCTACCAGGCCAACCTCTGCCGCGTGCTCTCCGCGCCACTGCCCGACCCGGCCCGCAGCGACGTCGACGCCCTCACCGGACTCCTCGCCCACGGCAACCCAG
This sequence comes from Kitasatospora sp. NPDC093558, assembly GCF_040683475.1. Lineage (NCBI taxonomy): Bacteria > Bacillati > Actinomycetota > Actinomycetes > Kitasatosporales > Streptomycetaceae > Kitasatospora > Kitasatospora sp. NPDC093558. The sequence continues at coordinate 11,132 of NZ_JBFBDY010000131.1, forward strand.
CCCCCTACGCGGGCACGATCCGCCTGCCCGACCACGGCGTCGAGATCGCCACCGCCTCGCCCGAGCTGTACCTGCGCCGCTCCGGCCGCACCGTCTCCTCCGGCCCGATCAAGGGCACCGGCCGCACCGAGGACGACCTCCTCGACAAGGACCACGCCGAGAACGTGATGATCGTCGACCTGGTCCGCAACGACCTCGGCCGCGTCTGCGCGACCGGCAGCGTCACCGTCCCCGACCTGTGCGCCGTCGAGAAGCACCCCGGACTCGTCCACCTCGTCTCCACCGTCGAGGGCACCCTGCGCGACGGCGCCGGCTGGCCCGAGCTCCTGGACGCCACCTTCCCGCCCGGATCCGTCACCGGTGCGCCCAAGTCCAGCGCCCTGCGGATCATCGAGGCCCTCGAAACCGCCCCGCGCGGCCCCTACTGCGGCGCCGTCGGCTGGGTCGACGCCGACCGGCGCGAGGGCGAACTCGCCGTCGGCATCCGCACCTTCTGGATCGACCGCACCGACCCCGCCGTCCCCGTGCTGCGCTTCGGTACCGGCGCCGGCATCACCTGGGGCTCCGACCCCGACCGCGAGTGGGCCGAAACCGAGCTCAAGGCCGCCCGCCTGGTCGCGATAGCGTCGGGCAGCGAAACCCTCTGAAGAAGCCCGCAGTACCCCGCAGCGCCCCGCAACACCCTCCAGAACGCCCGCCGAAGAACGCCTCCGAGGAAGCAGCGCCCGATGCACACCCCCACCAAGAGCTGGGTCAACGGCACGCTCGTCGATTCCGCCGACGCCGCCGTCTCCGTCCTCGACCACGGACTCACCACCGGCGACGGCGTCTTCGAGACCATGAAGGCCGCCGACGGCCGGGCGTTCGCCCTCACCCGCCACCTCGACCGCCTCACCCGCTCCGCCCGCGGCCTCGGCCTGCCCGACCCCGACCACGACCAGGTCCGCGAGGCCTGCGCCCAGGTCCTCGCCGCCAACCCGATGCCGCTCGGCCGACTGCGCGTCACCTACACCGGCGGCAACGCCCCCCTCGGCTCCGAGCGCGGCGACTCCGGCGCGACCCTCGTCGCAGCCATCGGCGCCGTGAAGCGCCGCCCCGATACCACCGCCGCCGCCGTCGTCCCCTGGCGCCGCAACGAGCACAGCGCCGTCGCCGGCCTCAAGACCACCTCCTACGCCGAGAACGTCGTCGCCCTCGCCGCCGCCCATCGCGCCGGCGCCTCCGAGGCCCTCTTCGCCAACACCGCAGGCCTGCTCTGCGAGGGCACCGGCTCGAACGTCTTCGTCGTCATCGGCGGCCGCCTGCTCACCCCCACCCTCGCCTCCGGCTGCCTGGCCGGCATCACCCGCGCCCTCGTCGTCGAGTGGTGCGGCGCCGAGGAAACCGACCTCCCGCTGGAGGCCCTCCAGGACGCCGAGGAGGTCTTCCTGACCTCGACCCTGCGCGACGTCCAGGCCGTCACCCGCGTCGACGACCGCGAACTGCCGGGGATCGGCCCGGTCACCGCCAAGGCCATGGCCGTCTTCGCCGAGCGCAGCGGCGACGACCTCGACCCGTGAGACTCCTGCGGCGGGCTTGTGTCGTTAGCCGCCTCTGGCGGTCTCGTGCCGTTAGCCGCCTCCGGCGGGCTCGTGCCCATAGCCGCCTCCGGCGGTCTCGTGCCCATAGCCGCCTCCGGCGGATAAGCCTCCCGGCGTGGGGAAGGGACCACCACATGACCTCCACGCTGCGCCCCGAGGGCCCCGAGACACCCACCCCCGCCGGGGGCCGCACCAGACGGTGGCAGATCTGCGCGAACGGCCGCCAGGTCGGCGCACTGCGCACCACGGCCGTCCCGCACGGCAGTCAACTCTTCGGAGAGATCGCCGAGTTGGAGATCACTGAGGGGCGCGGCCGGGGCCGGGGAACGTTCGGCGCGCTGGCCGCGGAGGAGGTGCTGCGCGGCTGGGGTTGCAGCCGCGTGGACGTCAACGTTCCCGAGTCCGCCCAAGTCGCCCGCGGCCTCGCCCTCGCGCTCGGGTACACCGAGCGGATGCGGAACCTGGCCAAGCACCTGACCGTGCCCCCCGACCTGCCGGCCGGCGTCACCGCGCGCCCGATCGGGGCCGAGGAGTTCCCGGCCTGGCTCGACCGGGCAGCGGAGGATTACATCCGCTCGCTGCGGGAATCGGGTCTCTCCGAGGAGCAGTCCCGCGCCAAGTCCGGCGTCGACCACCAGCGCCTGCTCCCGCAGGGCGCGGCCAGCCCCGGCGTCGCCCTGCGCCGCCTCTATGGCGACGGGGGCGACGGCGGCACCGAGCCGCTCGGCTCGCTCTGGGTGGACCTCCACCTGCGCGACCTGCCGGACGGCCAACCCCTCGCGTGGGTCATGGTCGTCGAGGTGTCCCCGGCCCACCGGGGCCGGGGACACGGCCGGACGCTGATGCTGCTCGCCGAACGCGAGTGCCTGGCCGCCGGCGTCCACACCCTCGGCCTGAACGTCTTCACCGCCAACGAGGTCGCGATCCGGCTCTACGCCTCACTCGGCTACCAGGTCACCAACCGCCTATACGGCAAGCCGCTGTGACCCGACGATGCGTCAGGAAGCCTTCTTCTCCTCGATGATGGCGACGATCCGGTCGCGCAGACCGTCCTGGCTCTGCCCGCCGTCCAGCTTCTTCCCGGCGATCACGTACGTCGGCGTGCCCTTCACGCCGATCGCCTTGCCCTCGGCCTGGTCGGCGTCCACGGTCAGCATGTGGCGGCCGTCGATCAGCGCCGTGTCGACCTCGTCGGCGTCCACCCCGACCTCGCGCGCGACGTCCAGCAGCACCTGCTGCCCCTTCGCGTCCAGCTCCTCGACCCGGGCCAGCAGCGCCTCGACGAACGGCCACCCCAACCCCTGCGCGAACGCCTCCTCGGCCGCCTCGGCGGCGGCGTAGGCGTGCTTGTGCTTCTCCAGCGGGAAGTGCCTCAGCTCCACCGGCAGAGCGTCGCCGTACCGCGCACGAAGCGCCCGTACGTCGTCCAGGGCGGTGCGGCAGTCCGGGCACTGGAGGTCGCACCAGAACTCGAGACGGGGAAGGGAACCATCGATCATTCCCCCAGTGTTCCACTAGTGGGCCCCCGCGCCGCCCCGCGGTGCGCCCGAGGGCCCGGCGACAGGAGGCACCGATGACCAGGACGACCGGACACGACGGGACGCGACCGTGCTGACCGCGGCCGTCAGCTTCGCACTCACGGCGGCCGGCGTCGCCGTCGCGGGTCTGCGCGCCTACCGGCGCCGCTTCCTCTCCGCGACCCGCTGGTTCGCCGTGGCCCTGCTGCCCGCGGGCCTCTACCTGACCGGCCTGTTCCCGGTCGCCCGCACGATCGCCGACGAGGTCGGCCGATGGGCCACCAAGCTGGTCTTCGACCCCCGGGTCTGGACCGGCATCGTGCTGCTCGGCATCTCCGTCGCGCTGCTGCTCACCACGCGGTTCGTGAGCCGCCGGGGTGCGGTCGAGGCCCCGGACGCCCGCCGGGCCGCGGTCGGGACGCCCGAGCGGCCCGCGGTGGCGGCGGCGCAGCCCAAGGCACAGGCCACTGCGGCGCCGAAGAAGGCCGCGGCGAAGAAGCAGGATGACGGCCTCGGCGACTTCGCCGACATCGAGGAGATCCTCCGCAAGCGCGGCATCTGACCGCGCCCCGCAGCCTCAGGCGGAGGCCACGGCCTCCGCCGAGCGCTGCCGCGCCCGGTAGGCGGCGACGTGCAGCCGGTTCCCGCAGGTACGGCTGTCGCAGTAGCGGCGGGAGCGGTTGCGCGAGAGGTCGACGAAGACGCGCGCGCAGTCCGGCGCCTCGCAGCGCCGCAGCCGCTCGCTCTCGCCCGCCATGAAGATGAACGCCAGCGCCATGCCCAGCTCGGCGGCCAGGTGGTCGCCGAGGGCGGCGTGCGGGGCGAAGTAGTGGATGTGCCACCCGTGGTGGTCGTGGTTGATCAGCCGGGGCGTCGTGCCGGCGGCCGCGACGATCGCGTTGACCAGCTCGGAGGCCGCCGCGGTGGACTCGGTGCCGAACACCTCGCGCAGCTGCGACCGGAGCTCCTGCACCCTGTGCAGGTCGCCCTCGGTGAGCGAGTCGATCTCGCTGATCTCCTGGCGGACCACGAAGGCGTCCAGTGCGGCCACGTCCGGCAGCAGCTCGGTGCCGCAGACCTCGGGCGCGGTGTTGAGCAGCTCGACGAGGATGCTCAGCGCGCACTCGGTGTCGTGGGTGATCAGCACGTGGGGACTCCTCGCGGAGGGGGACTTCGTTACCCCGCGTCTGCGGTTACCCCAGACCATACCGGGCCGTGCGGCGGAAGGACGCTGCCTTCTTTCGAAGGAATGTACGGATGGCGTCAATGTGACGGAAAGTGGACGGCGGTCAATCGAATAACCCCTCCGAATGACCGGTTCGCCGCCGGAAACCGGCAGCGCCCGGCACCGAGGCCGGCCACCCGAAAGGGTGGC
>NZ_JBFBDY010000132.1:0-15579 GCF_040683475.1 Kitasatospora sp. NPDC093558
TGGAACTCGGTGACCAGGCCCTTGTCCCGCCAGCGCCGGAAGAACGCGTAGACGCGGTCCCACGCGGGGAAGTCCGCGGGCATAGCCCGCCAGGTCCGGCGTCTTCCTCGTCCGCCGCGCCGAGACCTACGTCTCCCTCGCCCGCCGCGCCGAGTACCTCAACCCCGTCGACGACGAACACGCCGGCTACCCCAGCCTGCTCGGCCGCTCGCTGCGCACCACCCGCCGCGCCGACGCCTTCAAGATCGCCGTCACGCTGCGCACCCTCGGCCGGGACGGACTCGGCCGGCTCGTCGACGCCTGCCACGACCTCGCCCGCACGGCCGCCGACGCCGTCCGCGCCGAACCGTCCCTGGAACTCCACGCCGAGCCCGTCCTCACGACCTTCCTGTTCCGCTTCCGGCCGCGCGGCCTCACGGACGGCGAGGCGCTCGACGAACTCAACGGGCAGCTGCGCCGGTTGCTGCTGCGCACCGGGCGGGCCGTCGTCGGGCGCACCGAACTGCCGGGGGAGGGGCCCGGGAGGGTCCGGCTGAAACTGACGCTCCTCAACCCGCACACCACGCCGGGCGAGGTCGGCGCGCTGCTGCGCGAGGTGGTCAAGGCCGGGCGCAAGGTCGCCGGGGAGCGGGCCGGCTAGGGCGGGGCCGGTCGGATCCGGCGGGTTGGCCGGATCGGCCTGGGCCGGTGGGGGTCAGTCGGGGCGAGCGGGGGTCGGCGCGGGGTCGGCACGGGTTCGGTGCTTCCAAAACAAATCCCTTTTTCCGCCGCCGTGTTGGAGGAAGGCACACTGGTGTGAGAGGCTGGCCGGACGATATTCACCGGCCTCCGCCATATCTTCGTGGACACACTCCCGATGGCTGTACAGGCTGATTTCGGCCGACCGGTGATCACATTTCGCCAACCCCTGTGCAGGGCTTGCGGAGATCCCGAACTGCGGCGGTAACTTCGGGTGGTCGCCGCCCCACCATGCGCACACGGCATCTCGGGTCAGGCCGCCTGACCAGGCGCGCGTCCTCCACAGCGACGGGTCCACCCGCACCTCGGGGTGAACTCCGCCTACCCGCCGTGCACTTCTGTGAATCGCGGTAATTCCCCCTGAAAACGGTTCTGTGACGATCGCTGCGAAGCGGAGGCAAGGCATGCGTGAATCCCTCCTGGACGAAGCCCCGATAACCACCGGCCCCGGTGGGCGCCCGGCCGGATTCCCGGCCGCGTACGAGGCACTTCCGTACTCGGCCCGGTGCCATGAGATCTGGCGCCGCGGAGACCACCTGCTCATCGGCGTCAGCCCGGGCAACAGCTATTTCAGCCACCGCCGGATCACCGAACTCCTTGGGTGGGGGCGGCAGTTCTTCGAACGCACCGACATCGTCTACGCGGACCTGCACGTCGGCTCCCAGTTCGAGACCTTCGGCTACACCCCCGAACACGCCGCGCGTCGCGCCCTCAAGGAGATCAAGGCGACGGCCCGGCGGATCGAGCGCGGGGTGGAGGAGGCCGGCCGCCGGGACGACGTCCGGGTACACGCCCTCTCGTCCTTCACCGGCGACCCCGTGTACGAGCGGCTGCACGGCCGGATCGTCGACGCCCTCCACGCCGACCGGGTCTTCCGCGAGGCCGCCGAGGGCATGGCCCGCGGCTTCCTCGCCGCCCGGCTGGACGAGGGCCTCGCGCCCAGCGAACCCCAACTCGCCGCGGGGCTCCGGTACATCGCCGCCGAACTGCCGTTCTTCCTGGACACCCCGGCCCTGCTCGGCGTGCCCTCGTCCGTCACCTGCTACCACCTGCAACTCCCGCTCACCCCCGTTTTGTTCGGCCGCGACGAGGGCCTGCGCGCCGCGTCCGGCCAGGCCTACGCGGTGATCCGACCGGCCGGGGCGCCGACCGGGGCCACGTCCGATGCCGCGCCCGAAGGCGAACCCGACATCGTGCCCGGGGCCGCGTCCGAGCCCGGGCCCGCGCTGCCCGCGCGCGCCGCCTGAACGACCCCAAGCTCGCACCATCTCTCCGAGGAGCCACACCCATGACCGTCACCGACCCGGTGACCACCGAGCCCGCCACGCCGAACGGTACCGCGCAGGGCGGCACTTGCCCGTACGCCGAGTTCCCGCTCCCGCGCCGCGGCGACGTCTTCCCGGCCGAGGCGGCCCTGCTGCGCGAGGAACGGCCGATCGCCGCGGTCCGCACCATGACCGGCGATCCGGCGTGGCTGGTCAGCAGCTACGCGCTCGCCAAGCAGGTGCTGGAGGACGACCGGTTCAGCCTCAAGGACACCGCCAACCCCGGCGTCCCCCGCCAGTACGCGCTGACCATCCCGCCCGAGGTGGTCAACAACATGGGCAACATCAACAGTGCCGGGCTGCGCAACGCCGTCATGAAGACGCTCTCCCCGCGCGCCGACCGCGAACTCGACGGCTGGCTCAGGGCCGAGGCCCACCGGCTGATCGACGGGCTCGTCGCCCAGGGCGCCCCCGGCGAACTGCGGGACGGCTTCACCGAGCCCTACTCCGCCGCCCTGCACTGCCGGCTGCTCGGCATCCCCACCGACGACTGGCGGCGGCTGATGGCCGGCATCGACGTCGCGTTCATCACCAGCCCGAAGCCGTTCGCGGGCGCAACTCCCAACTGGTACAAGGACCTCGGCTACATGGTCGGGCAGCTCAACGCCGACCCGGAGCCGACCGCGGGCCTGCTCGGACGCTTCGCCGAACTGCGCCGCTCCCCGGACGTCTCGGACCGCGTCAGCGACGAACTCCTCGCCACCGTCGCGCTGTCGCTCTTCGGTGCGGGCGCCGTGTCGACGTCGTCCTTCCTGCTGAACGCGATCGTCTACCTGTGCGAGCAGCCCGAACTCGCCGACCGGCTGCGGGCCGAGCCCGCGCTGATCGGGTCCGCGGTGGACGAGCTGCTGCGGGTCAACCTCTCGATCGGCGACGCCCTGCCGCGCCTCGCGCTGGAGGACGTGCAGGTGGGGGACGTGCTGGTGAAGGCGGGCGAGCTGGTGCTCGTCCTGGTCGAGGGCGCCAACTACGACCCGGCCGTCTTCCCGGACCCGGAGCGGATCGACTTCGGCCGGGCGAGCAACCCGCACCTCGCGTTCGGCGCGGGCCGCCACTTCTGCCCGGCCTCGGCGCTCGGCCGCACGCACGCCGAGATCGCGATCACGGCGCTCGTCGAGCGGCTGCCCGGCCTGCGGCTCGCCCTGCCGGCCGAGCAGCTGGCGTGGCGGCCGGGGTTCATCAAGCGGCTGCCGGAGCGGCTGCCCGTGGTGTGGTGACCGGTCTCCCGAGGCCCTCGGTGGCTGGCCGGTGGCTGTCCGAGGGGGCTGACCGGGGGCTGGCCGGTGGCTGTCCGAGGGGGCTGGCCGGTGGCGCTAGCGGGGGGCACGCTCAGTCGGCCATGAGGATGCCGCGGGCCAGCTCCCAGGTCGCGGGGTCGGCGGCGACCAGCAGGCCGTCCTCGCAGCCGGGGGCCTCGGGGCGGTAGGTGCTGCCGTCCATGCGGGCGGCGACGCCGCCGGCCTCGGCGACGAGCAGGCCGCCGGGGGCGTGGTCCCAGGGGAGGGTGCGCCAGTAGAAGACGAAGTCGGTGTGGCCGTCGGCGACGTCGGGGTACTCGATGCCGGCGGAGTTGCGGCCGGGGGAGAGCTCGCCGAAGGCGGCGGCGTTGGCTTCGAGCCGGCGGCGGTGGTCGGGGTCGAGGAAACGGCTCTTCATGACGCCGCGCAGCTTGGCGGGGTCGTGGGGAGCCGGATCACGGGTGAGGCGGGTGCCGTCGCGCCAGGCGCCGGAGCCCAGTTCGGCCCGGTAGGAGGTGGCGGTGGCGGGTTGCCAGATCCAGGAGGCGACGGTCCGGCCGCTGCGGACGAGGGAGCACATGACGGCGTAGTCGGGGCGGCCGGCGACGAAGTTGGAGGTGCCGTCGACGGGGTCCACCAGCCAGACGGCGGGCTCGGAGTGCAGGGCGTGGGCGAGCGAGGGGTCGGCGGCGACGGCCTCCTCGCCGACCACGGGGACGGGCAGGAGTTCGCGCAGCCGCCGTTCGATGATCGCCTCGGCCTCGCGGTCGGCGACCGTCACGATCTCGCCGGGCGCTTTCTCCAGCACCTCGCCCGCGGCCAGCGCCCGGAAACGGGGCTCCACCGCCTCGGCCGAAGCCTCGGCGAGAATCTCCGCCACCTTGTCCATCAGCACGTCCGCGCTCCCTTCGCTGCCTACCACTTTCGCACGGCCGTGCGGGGGTGACCTGCGGGGGTGACACGTGACAGCTGACAGATAACAGATTTCGAAATCTGTTATCTGTCAGCTGTTATCTGTCATCTGTGCGCCGTCGGTCGTCTCCCCGGTCAGTCGCCCAGGTAGTGGAAGCCGGGGTGGGGGTGCATCAGGAACTCGTGGTGCGAGATGTTCCACGCGTACGCGCCCGCCATCGCGAACAGCACCCGGTCCGCCGTGCGCAGGCCGTCGGCGCCCTCGGTCGCGCGGGCGAGGACGTCCTTCGGGGTGCAGAGCTGGCCGGCCAGGGTGGCGCGGCCGGTGGTCACCGCCGGGCGGGGCCACGGGTGCGGCCACGCGTCCACCGCCAGGACCTCGAACGGCTGCGAGTGGCCGCGGGTGGCCGGGGTGCGCAGGTGGTGGGTGCCGCCGCGGACGACCGCGAAGTCCTCGCCGTGGCTGCGCTTCACGTCCAGCACCTCCGTCGCGTACCAGCCGCAGTACGCCGTGAGCGCGCGGCCGGGCTCGATCCGCAGGGTCAGCCCCGGGTGGGCGTCGAGCAGCTTGGCGAGGCCCTCGCCGAAGGCCGTCCAGTCGAAGCGGTGGTCCGGGTCGTCGTAGTCGACGGCCATGCCGCCGCCGACGTTGACCTCGTCGAGCGGGACGCCGTGCCGCTCCGCCAGGGCGGCCGACCACTCCACGATCCCCTGCGCGAGGGCGAGTTGCTCCGCCGCCGCGAGGCCGCTGGCGAGGTGGGCGTGCACTCCGCGCAGGCGCAGCTGCCGCCCGAGCGGTCCGTCGCCGGTGAGGAGGCGGACGCAGTCCTCGGCGCGCTCCGGGTCGAGCCCGAACGGCGTCGGCCGTCCGCCCATCGCGAGCGCCACGGCGTCCAACGTGTCCGCGCCGACCGGCAGGTTGACGCGCAGCAGCACGTCGATCACCGCGTCCGGCCGTTCCGCGAGGACGGCTGCCAGCCGGTGGAGTTCCTGCTCGCTCTCGACGTGCCACCGGTGGACGCCCGCGTCGACGGCGGCCGCGATTTCGGCGGGCGTCTTGCCGGGCCCGCCGAAGGCCAGCGGTGCGCCGGGCACGGCTGCCCGGACGTGCGCCAACTCGCCTCCGCTGGACACCTCGTAGCCGTCGACGGCATCCCGGAGGGCGGCCAGCACCGGTGCCTCCGGGTTCGCCTTGGCGGCGTAGTACAGCTCGACCCGGTCCGGCAGTGCGGCCCGCACGGCCCTGGCGTGCTCGCGCAGGGCGGCCAAGTCGTAGACGTAGGCCGGGAGTTCGTCGGGCGCGAGGTCGGCGACGTGCCGGCGGACGGACTCGGTCATCGGGCGCTCCCAACGGGGACGGTGAACGGCATCCGGGCGGCCTGCGCGAGGACGGACCCCGCGAGCGGCGACGGCAGCCGGACGTACCCGGCCTCGCGGTCGGCCTTGCGCTCCCAGCGGGTGAGCAGGTTGGCCTTGGCGGGCAGCGGGACGCCCGCGAGCAGCGCGCGCAGGCGCGGCGGGCGGCCGTGGGCGGTAGCGTACTCCTCCAGGGTGTCCCGGACCGCCTGCCAGAGGGCGCACTCCAGCTCCGGGTGGCGGTCGGCGAGCGCGGCGAGCAGTTCGGCGACGTGGTTGACCAGGAGGCAGTAGACGACGCGGTCCCAGCCGCGCTCCGCGTCGTACGTCATCGGCCCGGCGACCTGGGGCGGCAGGGCCGCGAGCAGGTCGGCGTTCTGCTCGGGGACGATCTTGGTGCCCTCCAGGTCGCGGAAGAGGACCTGCGCCGGGTGGCCGGTGGCGTCGACACCGATGAGCACGTTCTGCAGGTGCGGTTCGAGGACGATGCCGTGGTCGAAGTAGGCGGCCAGGACGGGCGGTACGAGCAGGCGCAGGTAGGCGCGCCACCAGTCGAGCGCCTCGCGGCCGTCCGAACTGTCGCCCAGCAGGCGGGAGATGTGCGCCGAGCTCGTCGCGTGTTCGTCGGCGACGGCCGCCGCGAGGAGTGGCGTGACGCCGGGCCGCAGTACGCCGCCGAGGCCCTCGCGGACGATGAGCCCGAAGCCCTCGAAGAGCGACTGGTCCGGGCGGCCGTCCGCGCCGGGCAACGCCAGGGTGCGGTAGGCGGGTTCGCGCAGCATGGCCGCGTCGGGGAAGCGCCTGGCGAGGTCGGCGAGCGCGGGGGCGAGCACCCGGGTGAGGGTGACGGCGCCGGTCAGCTCGTACGCGGCGTTCTTGCGCAGGCAGTTGGTGATCCGGACGTTGAGGCTGAACTTGAGGAACGCGTCCGCGCCGTGCAGGGTGCGCACCGAGGCCGTGGCGGTGAACTCCTCGCCGCGCGGGCCGAGGTCGAGCACGTCGCCGCTGGCCAGGGCGCCGCGCAACAGCGGGTGGTCGCCGATGAGCTGGTACTGCCAGGGGTGGGCGGGCAGCAGGCGGTAGCCGGCCGGGACCTCGCCGAGCCCGTCGAGCAGCGCGGTGGTGGCGGCATCGAGGGACTGCTCGGCCAGCAGTTCCTCGCGCACGGCCAGGTGGCGCAGCCGGAACGCGGCGCGCGACTCCGGGGCGTAGTCGCGCCAGTCTCCCCGGGCGGCGGAGCGGGACTTGGGCGCGGGGTGGAAGCGGTGGCCGAACAGCAGGGCCTGCTCGGATTCGAGGTAGCGGTCCCGTCCGGGGGACGGCCTGTCGACCAGGCCGGCGCGCACGCCCGCGTGGCTGGAGGCGACCTGGTCGGTGAATTCCTCGTTCACCGTACCGGTGCGCAGTTCGAGTTCGCCCTGGACGTGTTCGGCCAGCTCGCGCCAGTCCAACTCCTCCCAGCCGCCGGATCGTTCGATCTCGGCCGGGCCGGTGAAGCGGTGCGCGCCGAGCAGGGAGGTGCGGCGCAGGGCGGCCCGCAGGAGGACGCCGCGGCGGGGCAGGCGGATCTGCAGGCGGTTGTCGGTGACGGCGGTCTGGTGCTCGGGGGCGGAGACCTCGCGCAGCAGGCAGTTGAGCAGGGTGTGGGCCACCGCGTCGTCGGCGGTGGGCAGTTCGTGGATCATCGGCGACTCCAACGCTGGCGGGCGGACGGGACGGTGAGGGCGGTGGCCGCGACGGCGGCGAGCAGGGCGGCGGCGGTGCCGGCGACCACGGGAGCGGCGGCGCCGAACCGGTCGTTGGCCAGCGCGGCGACCGCGCCGGCGGCGACGGCGCCGCCCTTGGAGACGAGTTCGAGGGTGCCGAACATCCGGCCGGGCTGGCGGCCCTTGGCGGCCCCGGCGGCGAGGACGGCGAGGCTGACCAGGCCGAGCGTGAGCCCGGCGCCGAGCAGGAGCCGCACGGCGACGAACACCGGCAGGGAGTAGGCGACGGCGTGCCCGGCGAGGCCGAGGGTGACGCAGCCGAAGCCGAGGGCGATCCCGGCGTGCGGGCGGGCGTGGAAGACGGTGTGGGTGCGGGCCGCGAACATCAGGTAGCACAGGTGCGGCAGGGCGAAGAGCACGCCGGTGGTGATGCCCGAGACGCCGGGGAGGCGCTGCTGGGCGAGCGTGATCAGGTAGGGGAAGGAGATGACGGTGGCGAAGACGAAGGTGAACTCGAAGGCGTAGAGCGGCCGGAGGGAGACCGGCGCGCTGTGCTCGGACTCCTGCACGGAAGCGCCGGTCGTGACCTCTACGGCCTCGGTGGCCTCGGTGACCTCGCCGGCCGGGCGGGCGGCCTTGGGTTCGGGCAGCAGCGACAGCAACAGGGCCGCAGCGAGCGGGAGTACGGCCATCACCAGGTACTGGCGGTGCGGGTCGATCCACGGGGACAGCGCGCCGACCAGGATCGGGGCGGCCACGAGCGCCGCTCGCGCGCTGCCCTGCATCAGGGTGAGCGCCCGGGAGAGCCGGGGGCCGTCGAGCGCGGCGGCGAGGTAGCCGTTGGTGGCCGCGAAGGTGCCGCCGAGGAACCCCTGGAGGACGAGCGCGACGGTGAACGCGGGCAGGCTGTCGGCGGCCCCCGCGAGCAGGAACGAGACGGTGAGGCCGAGTTGGGCGCGCAGCAGCAGCCGCTTGCGGCCGAACCGGTCGGCGAGCCGGCCCCACAGGGGGGCGCCGAGCCCGCTGAACACCGTCGGCACGATGTAGAGCACGCCGGCCCAACGGGCCTGCGCGTCACCGAGGGTGGGCAGGATCGCGGTCAGGTAGGGCGGCAGGCCGAGCGCGGCGAAGGAAGCCACGAAGTAGCAGGCGGCGACGGCGTGCACCTGGCGGCGGCCGAGCCCCTCCGAGTGGACGGCCCCGGCGGAAGTGCGCCGTGGCAGCGCCTCCACGTCCGCGGTCACCGCGGGAGGCCGTTCGCCAGCAGGTAGTTGGGGCCGCTCGTGTAGTGCTTGTTGATGTCGGCGGCGCCCGAGCGCTGCTTGGTGAGCAGGGTCCCGGCGGAGACCATGGCCTTGACCGGCAGCCGTTCGGCATCCAGCAGGTTCGTGCGCAGCGGTTCGCCCACCGGACCGAGACGGTCGACTGCTTCGGCGAGGCGCTTGCGCAACAGGGCGAGGGTGTCACCGAGTTCGGCGCGCCCGTGCTCGGCGAGGCCGAAGGCGAGCGAGGCGGTGCAGAGGTGGCCGGTGATGGTGGTGAACAGGTCGGTGAGCGCCCGGTCGTCCTCGCCGAAGATCCGAGGGTCGTCGAAGTCCTGCCGGGAAGGGGCCAGTTCGCCGAGCGTGGCGGTCAGGCGTCCGGTGTGGACGCGCGGGCCGTCGTCGTCCTTGTAGAGGAGCCGCAGGCCGTTGCCGTCCAGGATCAGGGAGGTGTTCTGCTGGTGCGACTCCAGCGCGATCCCGTAGGCGAACAGCGTGGTCTGCCAGTCGAGCAGCAGCTCCAGCAGGTCGTCGTAGAGGGCGAGCGGGTCGCCACCGTAGAACCGGTCGGCGAGGTGGTCGACGACGAGCCGGCCGCCGGGCGCGGGCGCCAGCAGGGCGGCGAGCGGGACGGTGACGGCCTGGTCGAGCCCGGCCGGGTAGCGGCGCAGCAGCACGGCGAGCAGCTCGTGCCCGGCGTGGGCGAAGGTCTGCTCGTCGGCGTGCAGGATCCGGCCCGCGAAGCGCGGTTCGCGGGCCAGCACGGCCTCGACGAGGCGCTGTCCGGCGGCGCCGTCGACCAGCGTGCCGGGCTTGATGGTGCGGCGGTTGAGCCGGCCCAGGCTGGCGGTGGCGAGCGGGAGCTTGAGGTGGCACGCGGGGTCGTCGGCGACGGCGACGGTGCGCATGGAGAGCGTGGGCACGACCGTGAGGTACGGGCGGTCCGCGAGCACCGCGCGGCCGGCCAGGCCGGTGGCCGCGAGCGCCTCGTCGAGCGGGGCGCCGACGGTGAGCGGGTGGACGGGAAGGGTGGTCCAGTCGTCGCCGGGGCAGGAGTCGCCGAGGCCGAGCCAGGCCGGGGTGGGCCACCAGCTCGGGAGGGGCACGGCGGCGTGGGAGGTGAGGGCGTCGGTGGGCACGGCCAGCCAGCGCAGCTCGAAGGCGGGGTGGAACTCCGGTGCGAAGGCGCGCAGTTCGGCCTCGCCGAGACCGGCCCGGCCGCGCGCGGTCGGGTAGACCGGGTGGTCGAGGTAGGCGGCGAGGGTGTCGTGACCGAGGCTCGCGGCGCCGCCGCTCCAGGCGGCCGGGTCGGTGCCGTACAGGTCGGTGAGCCGCGCGTGCACCTCGGGCCGGACCCGCTCGTGCAGTTCCATGGTGGCGAGGGTCTGGCGGCACTCCTCGGCGAGGGCGGTCCAGCCGGGCCGGTCCTCGGGGTCGGCCAGCTCGGTGAGGTTCGCCACGATGGCGTCCAGGCCGACGAGTTGGCGGCCGGCGAGGTCGACGAGGGGCAGGCGAGCCGCGTACTCGGACTGGAACCCCTCGGGGGCGACGGGCACGGCGAGCGCCGTGTCGGCGAGGACGAGCCAGGGGCCGTCCGTCCGGTGCTCGACCGTGCCGCGGGTTCGCAGGCCGAGGACGTCCTCGCGCACGAGGGCGGAGAGCACGCGGAGGGTGAGCTGCTCGGCGGCGGTCACGGGGTGATCTCCCAGCGGTTGGCGGCGAGGAAGCGGGCGACGACGGCGTCGACGGCGCCTTGGTCCTCGCCGATGGCCCAGATGACGCCCAGGTAGTCGCGGTTGGTGCGGTAGTGCTCGTGCCGCTCCCCGAGCGGGCGCAGCGGGCGGTAGGCGAGCCGGACGCCGTCGCGCTCCTCGTCGTACGCGGCGGGTGCGGCGGTGAGGACGCCGGCGCGGTCGGCGCAGACCACCTCGTTGCGGGCGCGGCGCGGGGTGGCGGCGCACAACGCGGCGAGGTCGGTGGGGAGTTCGCGGCCGAGG
This sequence comes from Kitasatospora sp. NPDC093558, assembly GCF_040683475.1. Classification (NCBI taxonomy): domain Bacteria; kingdom Bacillati; phylum Actinomycetota; class Actinomycetes; order Kitasatosporales; family Streptomycetaceae; genus Kitasatospora; species Kitasatospora sp. NPDC093558. The sequence goes on from NZ_JBFBDY010000132.1 coordinate 10,535, forward strand.
TGGACGCCGAGGATGTGCTCGAAGAGCGGGATGCCGAGGATCTCGGCGAGCATCAGGTCGCACTGGTCGCCTATGGCGCGGTAGTTGACCTCGATGATCCGGGCCCGGCCGTTCGGCTGGAGGACGAACTCGGTGTGGCAGGCGCCGAGTCCGACGCCGAGCGCGTCGAGCTGCGCGAGGACCTGCTCGACGGCGGCTTCGGGGTGAGCGGGGACGAACTCCAGGACCTCTTCGATGAAGTCCGGGGGAGGGGAGAGCCGGGTGCGGAAGCCGCCGAGGACGTGGCGGCGGCGGCCGTCGCCGAGCGTTTCCAGGGTGCAGAGCCGTCCGTCCAGGAACTCCTCGACGACCAGCGTGGCGCCGGCCCGGCGGTGCTGGATCTCCTTGCAGCGCAGGGCGAGTTCGGCGGCGTCGGCGACGAGCGTGACGTCCTCGCTGGCGACGCCCTCGCGCGGCTTGACGACGCACGGGAACGGCGGGTCCAGCTCGGCCGGGTCCTGGCCGGGCGCGAGCTCGGCGGACCAGACGGTGTCCTGGCCGGTGCGGGCGAGGTGGCGGCGCAGCTGGCCCTTGTCCTTGGCGCGCAGTGCGGCCTTCCAGTCCTTGGCCGGCAGGCCGAAGTACTCGGCGGCGAGGGCCGTCTGGGTCTGCAGGTGGTCGCTGTTGCTGAACACCGCGTCCGGGGTGTGGTGGCGGGAGATCAGGCTGACCACGGCGCGGAAGTCCCGGACGTCGCACTCCAGCACCTCGGGCGCGGCGAACGGCAGCGAGGCGTAGGCCCGCCGGTGGGGTTCGGCGCCGTCGGTGAGCACGGTCACGTCGAGCCCGAGCCGGGCGGCGGCGGGCAGGAAGCCGGCGGTGACCGAGTCGGTGGGGTTGAGGGCGAGCAGGTAGAGCCGCATGTAGTGGAGTTCCTTGCGGGGGATGGTGTCAGGCGCGTGGCGGCGGAGCCGGGGAGGGGGAGGGGAGGCTGGCGGGTGACGGCGGACGGCGGATGGCGAACAGATAACAGATGACAGATTTCGAAATCTGTTATCTGTTCGCTGTCATCTGTCATCTGTTATCTGCCACCGGTCGCCTCGCTACTTCGGCGCCTCGACGCCCGCGGCCTTGGCGATGTCGACGAGCATGGCGTCGGCGGCCTGGACGCCGATCCCGGACATCCACGTCTCGTCCGGGACGGTGAACACCTTGCTGTTCTTCACGGCGTTCAGGCCCTGCCAGACCGGCGTCTGCTGGACCTCGCTCTCCTTGGTCTTCGACGGGTCGTCGGCCGTCGTGACGAACACCAGGTCCGCGTCGGCCTGGTTGATCTGCTCGGCGCTCACCTCGACGATGTTCTTGTCGACGTCCTGCGAGGCCGGCCGGGCCAGGCCGACGTCCTTGAGCACGACACCGCTGTAGGAGGCCTTCGCGTACAGGCGGGTCGGCCCGGCCACGAAGCGGACCACGGACGCGGTCGGCATCGTGCCGCCGTTCTTCGCCTTGATCTCTTCGCCGAGCTTGGCGGCCCGCGCCTGGTAGTCGGCGAGCGCCTTCTTCGCCTCGTCCTCCTTGCCGAGGGCCTGGGCGTAGAGGGCGAGGTTCTCCTTCCACGGGAAGCCGGTGGTCTCGGCGAGCACGGTCGGCGCGATCGCGTTCAGCTGGTCGTAGACCTTGGCGTGGCGGACCTTGGAGGACAGGATCAGGTCGGGCTTGAGGGAGGCGATCAGCTCCAGGTTCGGCTCGTTCATCGGGCCGACGTCCTTGGTGTCCTTGATCTTGTCCTTGAGGTAGTTCGGGAAGCCGCCCTCGGTCTTCATGTGCGGGGACACGGCGCCGACCGGCGTGATGCCGAGCAGGGTGACGTCGTCCAGCTCGCCGCTGTCCAGGACCACGACGCGCTTGGGCTGGCTCTTGATCTCGGCGGTGCCGGCCGCGTGCTTGACGCTGCGCGGGAAGCCGGCGGCGGTGCCGGCGGAGGCGGACGAGGAGGCGGAGTCGCCGCCCGCCTTGGAGCCGTCCCCGTTGCTGCCGCAGGCGGCGAGCAGCGCGGTGGAGAGCGTGGCGGCGAGGACGGCGGCGGGGAGTCGGCGGTTCATCGGAGTTCCTTGGATCGGGGATCGAGCAGTGAAGGGGGAGAAGGGTGGAAGGGCGGAAGGGCCGGGAGCGGGACCGGAGTTCAGACGGCGACGGAGGCTCGTGCCCGTGCCCGCGGCACGACGAGCGGGGTGCCCGTCTCCGGGTCGGGCACCACCCGGCACGGCACCTGGAAGACGGCCTCCACCAGCTCGGCCGTCAGCACCTCCGAGGGTGCCCCGGCCGCCGCGAGCCGTCCGTCCTTGAGGACGACGAGGTGGTCGGCGTACCGGGCGGCCTGCCCGAGGTCGTGCAGCACCATGACCACGGTGCGTCCGGCCTCCTCGTGCAGGTCGGCGACGAGGTCGAGGACGTCGAGCTGGTGGCGCAGGTCGAGGAAGGTGGTCGGTTCGTCGAGGAGCAGGAGGTCGGTGTCCTGGGCGAGCGCGAGCGCGATCCAGGCGCGCTGGCGCTGCCCGCCGGAGAGCCGGTCGACCTGCTGGTCGCGCAGTTCGGCGGTGCCGGTGCGGGCGAGGGCGTCCTCGACGGCGGCTTGGTCGGCCTTGGACCACGGGCTGAGCATCCGCTGGTGCGGGTAGCGGCCGAGCCGCACCAGCGCTTCGACGGTGATCGCCTCGGGCGTGACCGGCTGCTGCGGCAGGAGGCCGAGCCGCTTGGCGAGTGTCCGCGACGGCATCCGGTGGATGTCCGAGCCGTCGAGGGTGACGGTCCCGGCGGCCGGGTCGAGGAGGCGTACGAGTCCGCGCAGCAGGGTGGACTTGCCGCACGCGTTGGGGCCGACGATCGCGGTGACGGCGCCGCCGGGCAGTTCGAGGTCGAGCCCGTCGACGATCACGCGGTCGCCGTAGCGCAGCCCGAGCCCGTGGGTGGCGAGGCGGTTCGCGCCGGCGGTCGCCTCCGCGGTCGCCTTCCGGACGCGGGTCGCCTTCTGGACGCCGGTCGCCTTCTGAACGCCGGTCGTCTCGGAAGCGGTCGTCTCGGGGACGGTCGACGCGGGGACGGTCGACGCGGGGACGGTCGTCTCGGGGACGGTCGACGCGGAAGCGGTCATCTCGGGGGCGGTCATCAGCTGCTCCTCTGGGGAAGCCGGCCCTGGCGGATCATCAGCACCAGGAGCCAGGGCGCGCCGAGGGTGGCGGTGACGGCACCGACCGGCAGGCCGTGGACGGGGATCACGTGGAGCACGAGGAGGTCGGCGCCGAGCAGCAGGACGGCGCCGGTGAGGGCGGTGAGTCCGAGCGTGCCGAGGGTGGGCGGGCCGGCCAGCAGCCGGACCAGGTGCGGGACGGCGAGCGCGACGAAGGCGACCGGCCCGGTGAGGGCGGCGGCGAGCGAGGCGAGGGTGATGGTGAGCAGCAGCAGCCACATGCGGTCGCGCCCGGGGTTGAGCCCGAGGCCGCCGGCGGAGTCGTCGCCGAGGTCGAGGACGGCGACGCGGCGCTGGCAGAACACGACGGCCGCGGCGGTGATCCCGATGGCGGTGCCGCCGATGGAGACCTCGGTCCAGGTGCGGCCGTAGAGGGAGCCGGTGGTCCACTGCATCGCGGAGGAGGCGAGCTCGGCCGGGAACCGTACGATCATCAGGTTCACGGCGGCGGCGAGGCCCTGCTGGACCGCCAGGCCGACCAGGACCAGCCGGGTCACGGCCATGTTGGAGCGCCACGCGAAGCCGCCGAGCAGGAGCGCGGCGAGCAGTCCGCCGCCGAGCGCCGCGAGCGGGATCAGCTGCTGCGAGGCGCCGGTGGCGAGCATGAGCACCGCGCCGAAGGAGGCGCCGCCGGTGATGCCGATGGTGTCGGGGGCGGCCAGCGGGTTGCGGAAGAGGCGCTGGAGCATCGAGCCGGCCATGGCCAGCCCGGCGCCCGCGATCAGTGCGGACACGACGCGCGGCGCCCGGAACTCCTGCACGACGAGGACGTCCCCGGGCGTGCCCTGGCCGACGAGGGCGCGCAGCGCGTCCCACGCGGAGATGCTGACCTGCCCGGTGCCGAGGGCGATGCCGGTCAGGAGGACGAGCAGGGCGGCGGCCAGCACCGACCAGGCGGCGGTGCGGACGCGGCGGCGGGTGAGCGCGCCCGTCGGGGCGGCGGCGATCGCGGTCACCGGGCAACCCTCCGCGCCAGCACCGCGAGCAGCGGCGCGCCGAGGAAGGCGGTGACGATGCCGACCTCAATCTCGGACGGGCGGACCACGAGCCGTCCGAGCACGTCGGCGGCGAGCAGCAGCAGCGGACCGGCGATCAGGCAGCCGGGCAGCAGCCAGCGGTGGTCGTTGCCGAGGAGCGGGCGGACCAGGTGCGGCGCCGCCAGTCCGATGAACGCCACCGGTCCGGCGACGGCGACCGCGCCGCCCGCCAGCAGCACGACGGCGAGCCCGCCGGCCACCCGGATCCTGGCCACCGGCACGCCGAGCGCCTGGGCGGCCTCGTCGCCGAGGGCCAGCGCGTTGAGCGCGGGCGAGATCGCGAGGGAGCCGATCAGGCCGACCACGAGGAAGGGCAGGACGGGGGTGAGGGTGTCCAGCTGCCGTCCGGCGATCGAACCGGCCAGCCAGAACCGGGCCTCGTCGAGCGTGCGGTGACTGGCCAGCATCAGCGCCGAAGTCCAGGAGGTGAGCACGACGGTGAGCACCGTGCCGCCGAGCGCGAGCCGCACCGGGTCGAGGTCCCCGCCGCGCCGGGACATCGCGTACGCGGCGACGGCGGCGACGGCGGCGCCCGCGAAGGCGAACCAGACGTACTCGGCGGGCCGGGCGAGGCCGAGCGTGTAGATCGCGGCGACCACGGCGAGGCTCGCGCCCGCGTTGATGCCGAGGGTGACCGGCGAGGCCAGCGGGTTGCGGGTGACGCCCTGGGCGACCGCCCCGGCGACGCCGAGCGCCGCCCCGACCGCCAGCCCGATCAGCGTGCGCGGGACCCGAAGGCCCGTCACCACGTCGGCGTCACCGCCGTGGGCGGTCCCGGTCAG
>NZ_JBFBDY010000133.1:0-15535 GCF_040683475.1 Kitasatospora sp. NPDC093558
TGCGGGCCGATGTTGAGCACCATGTCGGTGGTGCCCGCCTCGCCCGTGACGTTCTCGGCTCCCGCCCCGATGCCGACCGTGGTCTCCCTCATGGGTTCAGAGTGTGCCATCCCGCCGGGAGCTCCAAGCTCGCCGCCCCTGCCAAATCTCAAGGGGTGGCATGCGGACGCTCTGCAAGACCCAGCCGAAGGCGCCCAGCCCCGCGGGGTCGGTGATTTCGGCCGCCTCCCCGGCGCCGCCGAGGGCCCGCAGGTAGGCCGCGGGGTCGCTGGAGGCGAGGGCGAGCGGGGGGCGCCCGCCGCTCACGCCGAGGGCGCGCAGGGCCTCGCGCTGCGTCGTCCACAGGCTGTGGAGACCGGGGACGGCGATCGAGTCGAGCGCGACGTGCACGGTGACGTCGCACGAGCCGTCCGGCACGGGAGCCACCTCGCGGCCCTCCCGGAAGCCGGCGCGCGTGCCGAACGGCGGACGGCGGTCGGCGGTGTGCCCGTAGTCGACGGCGACGGCCAGGCCGCGCTCCAGCCCGGCGACGGCGTGCGCCCAGGCGGCGTCCCGCGGGCCGCCGAACTCCACGAAGTCCCCGGGGTGTTCGACCGGCCACCAGCGGGCGGCCCAGGCGGCGTCGGCCGCGGAGACGGGCTCGCCGAGCCGCTCCAGGCCCGACTCCGTCTCCACCTCGACGTACCGGAGCACCCCGTCCCCGTCCACCTCGCCGGCGTCCAGCGGCACGTTGTCCAGCCACTCGTTCGCGAACAGCAGCCCGGTGACGCCGCGCGGCACCTCGCTCGTCCACAGGACTGTGGACGGCAGTCCGGCCGGGCGGTCCGCCACCTCCACGCCGTACGGGCGCAGCCGCGCGCGCACGTCCTCCGGGACGGCGTCCAGCACCCCGACGAGGAGTTCCCCCCGCCCGGCCCCGACGTCGACGAAGGCCAGCTCCTCCGGACGGCCGAGGGCCGCGTCAACCTCCAGCAGCAGCCGGGCCACCGCACGGGCGAATCCGGCCGAGGCGTGCACCGAGGTGCGGAAGTGCCCCGCCGGGCCCTCCGGCCTGCGGTAGAAGCCCGCCTCCTGGTCGTACAGGGCCCGTTCCATGGCGGGCGCCCACCGCATCCACGTCATGGGGCGCGACGCTACCGGCCACCCCGGGCACCTCCCCAACCGGTGCCGGCGCTTCTCCGACCTACGGAGTAGGGCGGATCGCCCTACCGGCGGACCTGGACCGGTCGTGCGACTGCCTACGCTTGAGACGTGCATCGACTCAACGCCTGGCTCCGCCGTCACCCCATGGTGGTCGACGCCGCCTGGGCGGCGATCGTGCTCTTCTTCGGCCTCCTGCCGAACGCCGACTCCCCCGGGGGCTGGCGGTTCGACGCCCAGATCGCCACCGCGGTCGTGCTGCCCGCGCTGATGGTCTTCCGCCGCCGCTTCGCCGACGTCACGGTGCCCGCGGCCACCGCGGTCGCCCTCGGCCAGGTCGCCTTCAACGTCGACCCGGCCGCCTCCTCCATCGCCTACCTGGTGTTCGCCTACACCGGCGCCGCCTTCGGCCACACCTGGACGTCCCGGCTGGCCCTGGCCGCCGGGATCTGCGCCGGGCCGCTCGCCTACTGGCGGATGAACCCCGCCAAGACGCACATCGCCGAGGACGGCAACAGTGTCGTCCGCACCCCGTACAGCGTCGGCGAGGCGGTGCTCATCATGCTGCTGATGAGCACCCCGTTCATCCTCTGCTGGGCCTGGGGCCGGCTGACCAGGGTGCGCCGCGCCTACCTCGTCGAGCTGGAGGACCGCGCCGCCCGGCTGGAGCGCGAGCGCGACGCCCAGTCCAAGGTCGCCGTCGCCGCCGAGCGGGCCCGGATCGCCCGCGAGCTGCACGACGTCGTCGCGCACAACGTCTCCGTCATGATCGTCCAGGCCGACGGCGCCGCCTACGTCCTCGACAACTCGCCCCAGCAGGCCAAGGAGGCGCTCGGCACGATCGCCTCCACCGGCCGCCAGGCCCTGGTCGAGATGCGCCGCCTGCTCGGCGTGCTGCGCACCGCCGACACCGCCGAGGAGTACGTGCCCCAGCCGGGCGTCGAGGAGCTGCCCGAGCTGCTGGAGCAGGTCCGCACCGCGGGCCTGCGGGTCGACTACGCGACCTCCGGCCACCCGCGCGAACTGCCGCGCGGCGTCGAGCTCACGGTCTACCGGATCGTCCAGGAGGCGCTGACCAACGTCCGCAAGCACGGCGGCCCCGACGTGCACGCCCGGGTCGCGGTCGACTTCGGCGAGCGCGAACTCGCCGTCCTCGTCGAGGACGACGGCCGCGGCACCACCGACGAACAGCTCGCCTCCGGCGGCGTGGACGGCCTCGGCCACGGCCTGATCGGCATGCGCGAGCGGGTCGGCATGGTCAGCGGCAGCCTCGACGTGGGCCCCCGCCCCGGCGGCGGCTTCCGGATCCGGGCCGTCCTGCCGCTGAAGACGGCCCACTGAACCCCGCCCCCTTAGGAGCCACCTTGACCATCCGCGTGATGCTCGTCGACGACCAGGAGCTGCTGCGCACCGGCTTCCGGATGATCCTGCAGTCCCAGGGCGACATCGAGATCGCCGCCGAGGCCGGCGACGGCGCCCAGGCCCTGGAGAAGCTGAAGCACACGCCGGTCGACGTGATCCTCATGGACGTCCGGATGCCCCGCCTGGACGGGGTGCAGACCACCCGCCGGATCTGCCTCGCCGAGGACGGCAGCCCGCTGCCGGACGCCCCGCACGTGCTCATCCTCACCACCTTCGACCTGGACGAGTACGCCTTCGCCGCGCTCAAGGCCGGCGCCAGCGGCTTCCTGCTCAAGGACGTGCCGCCGACCGAGCTGGTGGCCGCGATCCGCGCCGTGCACGGCGGCGACGCCGTGGTCGCGCCGACCACCACCCGCCGCATGATCGACCGCTTCGCCGAGGTGCTCCCCACCCCGCAGAGCGCCCCCGGGTCGGACGTCCTCGGCCCGCTCACCGACCGCGAGCGGGAGGTGTTCCTGCTGGTCGCCCAGGGCCTGTCGAACGGCGAGATCGCCGCCCGGCTGGTGCTCTCCGAGGCCACCGTGAAGACCCACGTCGGCCGGATCCTGGCCAAGCTCGGCCTGCGCGACCGGGTCCAGGCCGTGGTCCTCGCCTACGAGGCCGGACTCATCCGGGCCGGGGCCGGGGACTGACGCGCCCGTACACTGGGGCGGTACGTCCGGTACCCGTGAGGACTGGAACGGTCATTCAGGACAAGGGTGGGCGCGTGAGCGAGCGCAGCGAGCGAACCATCAAGAGGCGCGTGTGGGCGAATGCCCCTGCCGAGCGATGGGGGCACCTCCCAGCCGCCAAGGCTGGGGGAGAGGCGGGCGCATGAGTTCGTCCGACTTCGCCGGTCTCGGCCCGCTCGACGACGGTTTCGGCGACCCGCGCGACCCCGGCAACCGCCCGGCCCGGCTGGCCGTCGGCGTGGTCGGCACCGGCCGGGTCGGCCCCGCGCTCGGCGCCGCCCTGCAGCTCGCCGGGCACACCGTGGTCGCCGCCTCCGGCGTCTCCGCCACCTCGCGCCGGCGCGCCGAGTCGCTGCTGCCGGGCGTGCGGATCGTCACCCCGCCCCAGGTGCTCGCCGCCGCCGACCTCGTCCTGCTGACCGTCCCCGACGACGCCCTGGCCGACCTGGTCGCGGGCCTCGCCGCGACCGGCGCGATCCGCCCCGGCCAGCTGGTCGTGCACACCTCCGGCGCGCACGGCGTCGGCATCCTGGAGCCCGCCACCCGGGCCGGTGCGCTGCCGCTCGCCCTGCACCCGGCGATGACCTTCACCGGCACCTCCGTCGACCTGGACCGGCTGGCCGGCTGCCCGTTCGGCGTGACGGCGCCCGCCGAGCTGCGGCCGGTCGCCGAGGCGCTCGTCGTGGAGATGGGCGGCGAGCCCGAGTGGGTGCCCGAGGAGGTCCGCCCGCTCTACCACACGGCCCTCGCGCACGGCGCGAACCACCTGGTCACGCTGGTCGCGCAGGCGATGGAGCTGCTGCGCACGGCCGGCGTCGCCGAGCCCGGCCGGCTGCTCGGCCCGCTGCTCGGCGCGGCCCTGGACAACAGCCTGCGCTCCGGCGACGCGGCCCTCACCGGCCCCGTCGCCCGGGGCGACGCGGGCACCGTTCGGCGCCACCTGGCGCAGCTCAGTACGGTGTCCCCGGACATCCCGGCGGCCTACCGGGCGATGGCCCGCGCCACCGCGCAGCGGGCGCTCGCCAACGGGACGCTCGACGCACCGTCGGCGGCGGCACTGCTGGACGTACTGAACGAGGAGAACCCCCATGGCACGCGGTAAGCAGTCGAACAAGCCCCAGCGGACGCCGAAGGTCCACCGGGCCGTCGTCACCCGCACCGTGGACGACTTCGAGGCCGCGTTCTGGCCGGACGAGCGGCCGGTCGACAACGCCGTCGTGATGACCATGGGCGCCCTGCACCAGGGCCACGCCGCGCTGATCCGGGCCGCCCGCAAGCAGGTCGGCCCCGAGGGCCGGGTCGCGGTGACGGTCTTCGTCAACCCGCTGCAGTTCGGCGCCGGCGAGGACCTGGAGCGCTACCCGCGCACCCTCGACGACGACGTGAAGCTGGCCGAGGAGAACGGCGCCGACGTCGTCTTCGCGCCCTCCGTCGACGAGGTCTACCCGAACGGCGAGCCGCAGGTGCGCCTGGCGGCCGGCCCGATGGGCGAGCGCTTCGAGGGCGCCACCCGCCCCGGCCACTTCGACGGCGTGCTCACCGTGGTCGCCAAGCTGCTGCACATCACCGACCCGGACTTCGCCCTCTTCGGCGAGAAGGACGCCCAGCAGCTGGCGGTCATCCAGCGCATGGTCGCCGACCTGGACTTCGACGTCGAGATCGTCGGCGTGCCGACCGTCCGCGAGGAGGACGGCCTGGCGCTGTCCTCGCGCAACCGCTACCTCTCGGCGGAGGAGCGCGAGCGCGCCCTCGTCCTCTCGAAGGCCCTGTTCGCGGGCCGGGACGTCGCCGCGCAGGGCCCCAAGGCCGTGCGCGAGGCCGCCGCGGCCGTCCTCGACACTGCCGAAGGTGTCACCCTTGACTACCTCGCCCTGATCGACCCGCACGCCTTCACGGAGGCGGCGGACGACTTCCAGGGCGAGGCGGTGCTGGCCGTCGCCGCGAAGGTGGGCTCGACCCGCCTGATCGACAACGTTCACGTCATCTGCCGCTAGGCAGATGACCATCAAGCACAGAATCGTTCGCTAGTAAGACCCCTTTTAGGCATGCACTCACAGGAGGCGTGACCCGCAATGCTCCGCACCATGCTCAAGTCCAAGATCCACCGGGCCACCGTGACCCAGGCCGACCTGCACTACGTCGGCTCGGTCACGGTGGACGAGGACCTGCTCGACGCCGCCGACCTGCTCCCCGGCGAGCTGGTCCACATCGTCGACATCAACAACGGCGCCCGGCTGGAGACGTACACCATCGCCGGCCCGCGCGGCACCGGCGTGATCGGCATCAACGGCGCCGCCGCCCGCCTGGTCCACCCCGGCGACCTCGTCATACTCATCGCCTACGGGCAGATGGACACGGCCGAGGCCAAGGGCTACGAGCCGAAGATCGTCTTCGTGGACGAGCAGAACCGGATCACCGGCCTCGGCGGCGACCCGGCGGACGCCCCGGAGGGCAGCGGACTGCTGCGCGGTGACCTGGGGGCACCGCCCAGCCGTCAGGCTGGGGGCGCGTACCGTGGCGCAGACGGCGCGGCCACGACGGCCACGCGCTGAAGGAGCCACTGAGCCATGCCCGTTAAGCACCGCCTCACCGCCCCCGCCCCCGGCTGGACGACGACGACCGACGTGGTCGTGGTCGGCTCCGGGGTGGCCGGTCTCACCGTCGCCCTCAACGTCCGCAAGGCCGGCCTGCGGGCCATGGTGGTCACCAAGGCGATGCTGGACGACGGCTCCACCCGCTGGGCCCAGGGCGGCATCGCGGCCGCCCTGGGCGAGGGGGACACCCCCGAGCAGCACCTGGACGACACGCTGGTGGCCGGCGCCGGGCTCTGCGACGAGGACGCCGTGCGCACCCTCGTCACGGAGGGCCCGGACGCCGTCCGCCGGCTGATCGCCACCGGCGCCGCGTTCGACCGCGGCGAGGACGGCGAGATCCTGCTCACCCGCGAGGGCGGCCACCACCGCCGCCGGATCGCGCACGCCGGCGGGGACGCCACCGGCGCCGAGATATCGCGCGCCCTGGTCTCCGCCGTCCGCAGCGACCCCGGCCTCGAACTGATCGAGCACGCGCTCGTGCTCGACCTGCTCACCGACGCCGACGGCCACGCCGCCGGCCTCACCCTGCACGTCATGGGCGAGGGCCAGCACGACGGCGTCGGCGCGGTCCGGGCCCCCGCCGTGGTGCTCGCCACCGGCGGCATGGGCCAGGTCTTCTCGGCCACCACCAACCCGGCGGTCTCCACCGGCGACGGCGTGGCGCTCGCGCTGCGGGCCGGCGCCGCCGTCACGGACCTGGAGTTCGTCCAGTTCCACCCCACCGTGCTCTGGCTCGGCCCCGAGGCCGAGGGCCAGCAGCCGCTGGTCTCCGAGGCGGTCCGCGGCGAGGGCGCCCACCTGGTCGACGCGGACGGCGTCCGGTTCATGGTCGGGCAGCACGAGCTGGCCGAGCTGGCCCCGCGCGACATCGTCGCCAAGGCGATCACCCGGCGCATGCAGGAGCAGGGCGCCGAGCACATGTACCTGGACGGGCGGCACTTCGGCGCCGCGATGTGGGAGCAGCGCTTCCCGACCATCCTCGCCTCGTGCCGCGCGCACGGCGTCGACCCGGTCACCGAGCCGATCCCGGTCGCCCCGGCCGCGCACTACGCCTCCGGCGGCATCCGCACCGACCGGCACGGCCGCACCACCGTCCCCGGCCTGTACGCCTGCGGCGAGGTCGCCTGCACCGGGGTGCACGGCGCCAACCGGCTGGCGTCCAACTCGCTGCTGGAGGGCCTGGTCTTCGCCGAGCGGATCGCCGCCGACCTGACCGGCCGCCACCGGGCCGAGGACCTGCCAGAGCGCTCGGTGGACGTCACCGCCGCGCGCGCCGCGCAGCCGGTGCCGCTGCCGCCGTCCGAGGCGCGCGCCGAGATCCAGCGGCTCATGTCGCGCGGCGCGGGCGTGCTGCGCTCGGCCGCGTCGATGGCCGACACCGCGGCCGGCCTCACCATGCTCGCCGAGCAGGCCTACGCGCACGTCGCCGAGGAGAAGCCCGCCGACCCGCGGGTGGAGACCTGGGAGGCGGCCAACCTGCTGCTCGTCGCCACCGCCCTGGTCGCCGCCGCCGCGCAGCGCGAGGAGACCCGCGGCTGCCACTGGCGCGAGGACTTCCCCGAGCGCGACGACGCCCGGTGGCAACGCCACCTGATCACCCACCTGACCGCCGCCGGCGACCCCGTCAGCACCCCCGAGGAGCGTTGAGAACCATGTCCCACTCGCACGAGGAACTCCCCCTGGCCGACCAGGGCGGCTGCGGCGACGGCTGCGCCTGCGGGGACGGCGAGGGCTACGAGACCGGGCTCGACCCGCAGCTGGCCGAGCTCCTGGAGCAGGCCGGGCTGGACCCGATCGAGGTCGAGGACGTCGCCACCCTGGCGCTGGCCGAGGACCTGGCCGGCGGCGAGGACGTCACCTCGGTCGCCACCGTGCCCGCCGACGCCGTCGCCACCGCCGACTTCACCGCCCGCTCGGCCGGCGTCGTGGCGGGCCTGCGGATCGCCGAGGCGGTCGTCTCGCTGGTCTGCGAGGAGGAGTTCGAGGTCGAGCGGCACGTCGAGGACGGCGACCGGGTCGAGGCCGGCCAGGTGCTGCTGTCGATCCGCTCCCGCACCCGGGACCTGCTGACCGCCGAGCGCAGCGCGCTCAACCTGCTCTGCCACCTGTCCGGCATCGCCACCGCCACCCGCGCCTGGGCCGACGCCCTGGAGGGCACCGGCGCCGTCGTGCGGGACACCCGCAAGACCACCCCGGGCCTGCGCGCGATGGAGAAGTTCGCGGTCCGCTGCGGCGGCGGCGCCAACCACCGGATGGCTCTGTCCGACGCCGCGCTGGTCAAGGACAACCACGTCGTCGCGGCCGGCGGTGTGGCCGAGGCCTTCCGCGCCGTCCGGGCCGCCTACCCCGACCTGCCGGTCGAGGTCGAGGTGGACACCCTGGAGCAGATCCCGCCGGTGCTGGAGGCCGGGGCGGACCTGATCCTGCTGGACAACTTCACGGTCGGGCAGCTCAAGGAGGCCGTCGCGCTGGTGGCCGGCCGGGCCAGGCTGGAGGCCTCCGGCGGCCTCACCCTGGCCACCGCGCGCGAGGTCGCCCAGACTGGTGTCGACTACCTGGCCGTGGGCGCGCTCACGCACTCCTCGCCGATCCTGGACATCGGCCTGGACCTGCGCGCCTGACCGTCGGGAGACGACGCCAGGACCCGCCCCGACTCGCAGAAAGCGCCCCATGCTCCTCACCATCGACGTCGGCAACACCCAGACCACGCTCGGCCTGTTCGACGGCGAGGACGTGGTGGAACACTGGCGGATCTCCACCGATCCGCGCCGCACGGCCGACGAACTGGCGGTGCTGCTGCAGGGGTTGATGGGCAACCACACCGCGGCCCGCGAGGCCACGGTGGAGGGGCTCGCGATCTGCTCGTCCGTCCCCGCCGTGCTCCACGAGCTCCGCGAGGTGACGCGCCGTTACTACGGCGACGTCCCCGCGGTGATCGTGGAGCCCGGCGTGAAGACCGGCGTGCACGTCCTGATGGACAATCCGAAAGAGGTCGGCGCCGACCGGATCGTCAACGCGCTGGCCGCCAACCACCTGTACGGCGGGCCGTGCATCGTGGTCGACTTCGGCACCGCCACCACCTTCGACGCGGTCAACGCCCGCGGCGACTACGTGGGCGGCGCGATCGCCCCGGGCATCGAGATCTCGGTGGAGGCGCTCGGCGTCCGCGGCGCCCAGCTGCGCAAGATCGAGCTGGCCCGGCCGCGCAACGTGATCGGCAAGAACACCGTCGAGGGCATGCAGTCCGGCATCCTCTACGGCTTCGCGGGCCAGGTCGACGGACTGGTCGACCGGATGGCCAAGGAGCTCGCCAAGGACCCGGACGACGTCCAGGTGATCGCCACCGGCGGCCTCGCCCCGCTGGTCCTCGGCGAGGCCGGCAGCATCGACGTCCACGAGCCCTGGCTCACCCTCATCGGCCTGCGGCTCGTCTGGGAGCGCAACCGCCCGAGCTGACCGGGCCGTTCCGTCGGGCCGAACGTGGGGCATCGGCGCGACGTTACCGACAAATCGGATATTCCTCACGTAGTGTCAGCCCATGCCTACGCCACACGGATCGCGCGGCGGCATGGCCTTCAGCGCCGACGAAGTCCGCGTGCTGCGCCGCGCCCTCGCCCAAGCACTGCACCCCGCCGCCCCCGGCCACCTCCCGGCCCCCGACCGGACGGCCTGCGCCGGCCCGGGCGCCGAGCTCTGGGCCGAGGACGTCCAGGACGCCCTGCGCCTGACCGAGGCGATCGACGAGGCCGTCCAGGAGGGCGGCCGGCTGCGCGCCTTCCTGCTCGCCGACCTCGTGCGCTACCGGGCCGCGCTGCCCGGCAGCGCCACCGGCTACCTGGAGCGCCTGGAGGAGGCCGTGACCGACGGCTACCTGCCCGGCCCCGAGGACCTCACCGCGCTGCGCGGGCTCACCCGCCAGCCCTGCGGCCACCTGGAGCGCTCCCGCCGCTCCCGGCTGGCCGGCCGCTGCCACGCGCTCGCCGAGGCCGCCGTCCGCGAGCGGCTCGCCCGCACCGTCGGCCAGCCGCGCCACCTGGTGGCCGTACCGAACCCCGCCGCACCACCGAGCAGTCTCCCCACCCCTGTTGGAGGACGGATCACGATGAGCAGCGACTCCCCCGCCGAGCGGCCCGCAGCCCCGCAGGACCCGGACCGCCCGCACCGGATGCCCACGCCGGCGGAGCTCTTCGGCCGCCGCCCCAAGCCCCCCGCCCGGCCGGCCCCGCCCGCGACGCCGGCGCCGGCGCCGGGCCCCGAGGACGTCGAACTCGCCACCGGCACCGGCTGATCCGGAACGGGCAACGCGAAAGGGAGGCCGCGAGAAGCGGCCTCCCTCATCCATGTGCCTGTCCATGTGTCGACTTTCCGGCAATGCCCCCCTCCGAATGCCGGTCACATCTTCATAACCTTCACGCCCCGCGCCGGGCATTCGGTCCGGTCCTGCGCGCATTGATACGGGATCGACCCGGTTGACGACCGGGGGGCCGTACCCAAAAGTCGCGGAGTCACACTCACTCGATCCGGGGGAATCACGTGAACCCGACTCGCACGCGCCGAGCGCTCGGCGCGGGTGCGGCCACCATCGTCGCCGCGCTGTCCGTCGGCACCGCGGCCGTGCCGGCCCATGCGGCCGGCCAGCAGCTCAAGGTCATCCCGTCGTCCGGCTCGCTGCAGATCCCGAGCCAGCCGGTGGCTCCGCAGCCGTCCGGCGAGAACGTCTTCCTTCGCATCGGCCGCACCGGCACCGGCGTCGTCACGGACGCCAAGCTCGCCCTCGACGTCTCCGGCCTCGACGGCCTGGCCACCCTCGACGCCCCGGGCTGCACCACCGCCGGCAAGGTCATCACCTGCACCATCGGCCGGCTGGAGCACGACAACATCAACCTCACCACCCACCTGTGGCTGAGCGCCGTCGCCGGTGCCAAGCCGGGCTCCAGCGGGACGGTCCACGCGACCCTCAGCGCCCCCGGCGCCGAGACCGGCACGGCGGACTTCCGGGTGGACGTCGGCACGGCCAGGTACCGCACCCACAAGTCCACGGAGGCCAAGGGCGTCAAGGTCGGCGCCAAGCTCCCCTCGGACCTGGAGTTCGCCAACCACGGGGAACTGCCCGCCAAGCGGGCCATCGTCCACGTCGACCTGGCGGCCGGCCTCACGGTGGACACCTGGCCGTCCAACTGCGAGTACGCGGTGGACAAGGGCCAGTCGTGGAACAACGACCCGCCGATGCCCAGCGTGCAGGGCATCTGCACGTTCGACGGCGAGATCGCCCCTGGCCAGGCGGTCAAGCTGAACGGCCTCGACATCACCGTCGGCCCGGACGCCTACTACACGTTCGCCGACTACGGGGTCTTCGCCACCGACGACGCGTACGGCACCGCCGGCATGGCCGCCCTGCGCACGCGGCTCGTGTTCAAGCCCGGGACCGGCGCGCCCGCCACCCTCACCAAGACCGCGGGGGACGGGATCCCGGCCGGCAACGACACGAACGGCTACAGCACCGAGCAGGAGGTCATGGCCGACAGCAGCGCGGACTTCCAGGCGACCGGCGCCTGGGCGCCCGACACCGCCGGTGCGGCGGGCACCCTCACCGCCGGGATGGGCAACAACGGCCCGGCGTCGATCTTCGACCGCAGCGGCGGGGACGGCGCGCCCCACGTGACCGTGCAGCTCCCCGAGGGCGTCACCGTCACCGACCTGCCCAAGACCTGCCACGCGGACGACTACGTCCACGGCCGCAAGTCCGACAAGCCGCTGAACAAGTACGCCTGCGACGGCATCGGCTCGGGGTTCATGCCGAGCGGCGCGAGCGTCGCGCACAAGCTGGGCCTGAAGCTCCCGGCGGGCACCGGGGAACTGGTGGCCACCGTCTCGCTGCAGAACATGGCGAGCGACTACGGGGACGGCCACCCGACCGCCGTCATGCCGTGGGACCGCAACCCGGCCAACGACCTCGTGAAGGTCACCCTGCGGCCCGGCGGGGCCACCGCCGCGCCGGTGTCCGACAGCACGCCGACGGCCGCTCCCGCGCCCGCCACGGGCGCCACCGCCGCGCCGTCCGCCACCGCGAAGGCGGCCGCCGGCGCCGAACTGGCCGACACCGGCAGCTCCGCCGTCCTGCCGCTGGCCGGCGCGAGCACCGCCGCCGTGGCGCTCGGCACCGCCGCCCTGATCGGCTCGCGCCGCCTCCGGGCCCGCCGCAACGGCTGAGCCTCCACACCCCCGCATGGGGAGGGCGCCCGACGCGCCCTCCCCCCTGGGGCCCGTCTTCGGACTCCCGTCTGCCGGGCTCTGGGCGGACGACGGGAGTCCGAAGACGGGCCCCACGCGGTTATCCCGTGGCGGAGCACCGTGTGTGGCTGGCTACCCTTGTGGGGTGAGCGATCAGAGTCTTATTCCCGCGACCGACGACCTTCCCGAGCAGATGCGCGTCCGGCGCGAGAAGCTCGACCGGCTCCGGGCCGCCGGTGTCGACCCGTACCCGGTCGGCTTCCCCCGCACCACCACCATCGCGGACCTGCGTGCCAAGCACCCCGACCTGGAGCCGGACACCGCGACCGGCGAGCGCGCCGGCGTCACCGGCCGGGTGATCCTCTCCCGCACCGGCGGCAAGCTCTGCTTCGCCACCCTGCGTGACGGCAGCGGCGACCTCCAGGTGATGTTCTCCCTGGACAAGCTCGGCCCGGAGCGGCTGGCCGCCTGGAAGGCGGACATCGACCTCGGCGACCAGGTCGGCGTCGAGGGCGAGGTGATCACCTCCAAGCGCGGCGAGCTGTCCGTCATGGTGGACCGCTGGGAGCTCACCGCCAAGTGCCTGCGCCCGCTGCCGGACAAGCACAAGGGCCTGACCGACCCGGAGGCCCGGGTCCGCCAGCGCTACGTCGACCTGATCGTGAACCCCGAGGCGCGCGAGATCCTGCACCTGCGCAGCAAGGTCGTCCGCTCGATCCGCCGCACCTACGAGGACCGCGGCTACATCGAGGTCGAGACCCCGATGCTGCAGCCGGTCCACGGCGGCGCCAACGCGCGTCCGTTCAAGACCCACATCAACGCGTACGACATCGACCTGTACATGCGCATCGCGCCCGAGCTGTACCTCAAGCGGCTCGTGGTCGGCGGCGCCGAGAAGGTCTTCGAGATCAACCGCAACTTCCGCAACGAGGGCGCGGACTCCACCCACAACCCGGAGTTCACCTCGCTGGAGTCGTACGAGGCCTACGGCGACTACGACACCCAGGCCGAGCTGATCCGCGCGACGATCGTCAACGCGGCCCGGGACGCGCTCGGCACCACCGTGATCAAGGGCCTGGACCCGCACGGCGTCGAGCACGAGATCGACCTGGCCGAGCCGTGGGAGGAGGTCAGCGTCTACCCGGGCATCTCCGCCCGCCTCGGCGTCGAGGTCACCCCGGAGACGAGCATCGAGGAGCTGCGCAAGCTGGCGTTCGACCACAACATCCCGTTCGAGAAGAACTGGGGCCACGGCCAGATCGTCCTGGAGATGGTCGAGCGCCTGCTGGAGGAGAACGCCGTCCGGCCGACCTTCATCAAGGACTACCCGACCGAGGTCTCCCCGCTGACCCGCCAGCACCGCTCGATCCCGGGCGTGGCCGAGAAGTGGGACCTGGTCATCTTCGGCACCGAGATCGGCACCGCCTACTCCGAGCTGGTCGACCCGGTCGAGCAGCGCGCCCGCCTGACCGCGCAGTCCCTGCTCGCGGCCGGCGGCGACGTCGAGGCGATGCAGGTCGACGAGGACTTCCTGCGGGCCCTGGAGTACGCGATGCCGCCCACCGGTGGCCTCGGCCTCGGCGTGGACCGCCTGATCATGCTGCTGACCGGCAAGAACATCCGCGAGACCGTGCTCTTCCCGCTGGTGAAGCCGGAGCCGAAGGCCTCCGCCGCCGCGGCGGAGAAGACCGAGGAGGAGTGACCTGATGGACTACGTCAGCGCGATCGTCCCGCCGCTGGTCATGGCGATCGGTTTCGGATTCCTGGTGCGCGCCATCGTGCGCAGCCAGGGCGGGGCCCAGAAGACCAAGGAAGACCTGGACTGATCCCCGGACCCCGCCGAACCGGGCCACCGCGCCCGCGCCCGGCGCCGTCCACCGCCCGTACGCCCGCCGCGCCGCCATTCCCGATTCCGGGGGTGGCGGCGCGCCGGTTTGGCGCACTTCACAAGATTTGCCCCATTCACTCCCTATCCTGGCCGCACTATGGTCCGGCAACTCGGCGAACTTGAGAACGCCATCATGACCCGGGTGTGGCGGTGGAACCGCCCGGTGACGGTTCGCGAGGTTCTCCAGGATCTGCAGTCGGAACGCGAAATCGCCTACACCACGGTGATGACGGTCCTGGACAAGCTGCACAGAAAGGGCTGGCTGCGCCGCGAGCGCGCCGGCCGGGCCTATCGATATGAACCGGTCTCGTCCCGCGAGGCGTACACCGCGGCACTCATGAACGACGCGTGGGCCACGAGCGACAATCCCGCGGCGGCCCTGGTGCACTTCTTCGGCCTCATGTCCCCCGAGCAACGCGAGGCGCTGCGGGACGCCTTGCGGGTGGCCGCCCTGTTCCCGCCCGATCCGGCCGGGCCGGATTCCCCGGACGGCGGGGCGGATACCGGGGAGACCCCGCCCGGGGCGGCACGATAACGTCCCGCCATGGAGGTCACCATCCGCCGCGCGCGGACCACGGACGTGCGGGCAGTACGCAGGCTCATCGACGCCTACTCGCGGGACGGCATTCTGCTCGACAAGCCCACCGTCACGCTGTTCGAATCCGTACAGGAGTTCTGGGTCGCGGAACGCGACGACGACGGCACCGTGGTGGCCTGCGGCGCGCTGCACGTGATGTGGGAGGATCTCGCCGAGGTCCGCACGCTCGCGGTGGATCCGGCCTGCCGGGGGTTCGGGGTCGGACACCTGCTGCTGGAGAAGCTGCTGCAGACCGCCCGCTGGCTCGGCGTCCGTCGGATTTTCTGCTTGACGTTCGAGGTGCCGTTCTTCGCGAAACACGGTTTCGTCGAGATCGGCGAGCTCCAGGAAACCGATGATGGTACGACAGACCCGGCGGCGATCGCTACGGATGTCTATGAAGAACTTCTCCGCTCGTACGATGAAGGTGTCGCGGAGTTCCTCGACCTGGAGCGGGTGAAGCCCAACACACTGGGCAACTCACGCATGCTGCTGCACCTCTGAGCGGCTCCGCGCCGGTCAGGGGTTTGTGTTTTCCGGTGAAAGGCGCTTTCCTTTCCTTAGGCAATGGGTCGTTTAGCGGAAAGGGAAGCCCGTGGCACAGAGGGTGCAGGTCATTCTTGAAGACGATCTCGACGGCGGTTCGGCGGACGAGACGGTGACGTTCGCGCTCGACGGCGTTGCCTACGAGATCGACCTGAAGAGCGCCAACGCGGACAAGCTGCGCGGTCTGCTGGCGCCGTACGTGGAGAAGGGCCGCAAGCAGAGCGGCCGGCTCGCCGGCCCGCGCCGGCCGGGCCGCGGCACCGCGTCCCGCCCGTCGGGCAGCGCCCCGGACACCGCCAAGATCCGCGCGTGGGCCAAGGAGCAGGGCCTGGAGGTCAACGACCGCGGCCGCGTCCCCAGCGTCGTGCGCG
Organism: Kitasatospora sp. NPDC093558; assembly: GCF_040683475.1. Taxonomy (NCBI): domain Bacteria; kingdom Bacillati; phylum Actinomycetota; class Actinomycetes; order Kitasatosporales; family Streptomycetaceae; genus Kitasatospora; species Kitasatospora sp. NPDC093558. Next base: position 15,441 of record NZ_JBFBDY010000133.1, read on the forward strand.
ACGCCTACGACAAGGCCAACGTGGCCTGACCCCGCACCCGGACCACCGGAGCGGGTGCGGGGCCCCGGCGGCCGCGGACGGCGTCGACGGCACAC
>NZ_JBFBDY010000134.1:0-15529 GCF_040683475.1 Kitasatospora sp. NPDC093558
CGAGCCGCTCGGCGACGGCGGACAGACCGCCGGCGAGCGCCCGGTGGGTCAGCACCGGGCCGCCCTCGGCGGGCTGCCACGCCGGGTCGTCGGGCCCGGGGGCGGCGCCGGGGGCGACCGGGTCGAACCGCGGCCCGGTGGTCACCAGCCAGCCGCCCGGCTCGTCCTCGGACCGCTTCACGAACGCGCCCGCGCGGTCGTGCCGTTGGCCGTATGCGACGCACCCGCCCACGTCGAGCACCGCGAGCACGACGGCGAGCAGCCCCGCCGACGGCACCGGCGGCGTCGTCACTTGCACGCCGGGACCGGCGATCCCTTCCGCGCGCAGCCGCCCGGCCAGTGCGGCCGACCACTCGCGCAGCTCGCCCAGCGTCAGCACGGCGTCCGCCGAGGACAGCACCACGTCGTCCGCGCCCCTGGCGTCCAGCAGTTGCGGCACCGTACGGGCGGCGGGCAGGTCGGCCGGGGCGGGCCCGGCGTCCTCGGACGGGTCGGTCGGGGTCGTGCTGTCTTCGGCGTCCTCGGACGGGCCCGCCGGCAGCGCGCCGACCGGCGTGTCCGGTGCGTCGAGCGCCTCCAGCAGGATCCGGCGGTGCAGGGCGAGGACACCGGCCGCGGTCGGCGCGTCGTACAGGCCCCGGTCGTAGTCGAGCTGCAGGCGCAGCCCGTCGCCGTCCGGCAGGACGGTCAGCCACAGGTCGAACTTGGCGGCGGTGACAGGGAGTTCGACCGGCGTCATGGTCAGGCCCGCCAGCTCGGCGCCGGGGGCGGCCGGGCCCGGCATCGAGAACATGACGTCGAACAGCGGGTTGCGGTCCAGCGCGCCGGCCCGCCGGACCTCCTGCACCAGGCGGTCGAAGGGCATCCGGTCGTGCGAGAACGCGCCGACGCAGGCGTCCCTGACCACCTCGGCGGCCTGCGCGAACCCCTGCCGGGGCGACAGGCGGGCGCGCAGCACCAGGGTGTTGGCGAAGAAGCCGACCAGCTGTTCGGCGTCCGGGTGGTGACGGCCCGCGACCGGCGTGCCCACCGCGACGTCCTCCTGGCCCGTCACCCGCGACAGCGCGGCCATGAACCCGGTCAGCAGCACCATGAACAGCGTCCCGCCGGACCGCTTCGCGAGTTCCTCCAGACCGGCCACCGCAGCGGCGGCCAGCCGGTCCTCCAGCCGGCCGCCGCCACCGCCGCGGCCCTGCTCGCGCGGGCGGTCCACGGGCAGCTCCAGCGGCGCCGTCCCGGCCAGCGCCGTGCGCCAGTACCCGAGCAGCCGCTCCATCCGCTCCCCGGTCAACTGCCGCTCCAGCCAGCCGACGTAGTCCGCGTACTGCACGGGCGGCTCGGCGAGCCCGGCACCGCCGTCCTCGCGCAGACCCCGGTAGGCGGCCGCAAGATCGGCGTAGAAGACGTCCATCGACCAGCTGTCGCACACGAGGTGATGGATCGTCACGATCAGCGTGTGCCGCCGCTGCGCCTCCTTCACCAGCACCAGGCGCAGTAGCGGCGGGGCGTCGAGGGCGAACGGCATCGCCGCCTGCTCCCGGGCGAGGGTCGTCACCCGCGCCCGCGCCTCCTCCTCCGGCAGCCCGGAGCAGTCCACCACCGGCAGCGGCACCAGGGCCTCCGGCAGCACCACCTGGCGCGGGTCACCGTCGACCAGGCCGACCCCCGTGCGCAGGCTCTCGTGCCGCGCCACCACCGCGTTGACGGCCCGCTGGAGGAGCACCACGTCGAGCTCGCCGGCCAGCCCGACCGCGCTGATCACGTTGTAGGCGGCGTTGCTCGACGGGTCGAGCTGGCACACGAACCACAGGCTCCGCTGCGCCGGCGCGGCGGGCAGGACGAAGTGGTCGCCGTAGTCGCGGGCCTCCCCGCCGCCGACGCCGCCGACGTAGGACGAACTGCTCATCGGGCCCCGGTCTCCTTCCGGTCGTACTCCTCCGGCGGCTCCTGCGCCGGCAACCCGGCGAGGGCGGTCTCCAAGAACTCCACGACGCTCCTCTCGTGGTCCTGCACGAAGAAATGGCCGCCGCTGAACTCCCGGACCGCACAGCCCACCGAGGACTGCCGGGCCCAGCCGGCGTGCCCTGGACGCACCAGCGGGTCGTGCGAGCCGCGCAGGACCCGGACCGGCACCGGCAGCGGCGGCCCCGGCACGTACCGGTAGGTCTCCGCCAGGGTCAGGTCCGCCCGGATGGTCGGCAGCAACAGCCGCATCAACTCGGCGTACTGCGGCAGCTCTTGGGGTTCCTCCTGGGGTTGCTCCCGGTCCGCGGTGCTGTCCCACTTCCGCAGCCGGTCGAGCAGCTCGCCGTCCGGCAGGTGGTGCACCTGCTCGGCGTCCGCGTACTGCGGGGCGTCCCGGCCCGAGACGAACAGCGCCACCGGCAGCGGCAGTCCGAGCGCCCACACCCGCCGCACCAGCTCGAACGCCACCAGGGCGCCCATGCTGTGCCCGTACAGCGCGTAGGGCCGTCCGGCGCGCGGCGGCCGGAGCCCGGCCACCAGGCCGTCGACCAGCGCCGACATCTCCCGCAGCGGCGGCTCCCCGATCCTCCCCTCCCGGCCGGGCAGCCGCGCGGACGTGACGGCCAGCGCCGCCGTGTGCCGCTGCCAGCCCCGGAAGGCCGCCGACGCCCCGCCGGCGTGCGGGAAGCACACCACCTCGCACACCGCGCCGGCCGGCTCGCCGAACGACGTGAACCACCTGGAACCCGGCCGGACCTGGCGCACCCGGACCTCCCTCGGGGACAGCGGAAAAACATCACGGAAAAGTCATCGCGGAGCAAGTCATCACGGAAAAGCCATCGCGGAGAACCGGACGCGGAAATACGTGGCACGGAAAGACGGGACGCGGAAAAACGGCGCACGGAAAGCGCCGGCACCCGCCCCGCCGGACCTCCGATTCGGACCCGGCCACCGTGCGGCCCTCCATGCCTACCATTTTCACCGCGGGGCCCGTCAATGACCGCGCGTCGGCGTGAGAGACGGCGGATAAGGAACTGAGACCCGCCTGAGAGGCCGAACACCTTTAATTGCTCCCGGCCACCGGTGCAGCCCGGAGCCACGCCCACCGGAATGCCGGAGCACCGGCCGGACCAGGGAAATGGAGAGCTCGCCGATGTCGACCCCCGACCGTCCCACGCTCGTCCACACGCTCGTCGAGCAGGCCCGCGCCCGCGGCGCGCAGCAGGCCTACGAGTACCTGCACGACGACGGCCGGGTCGACGCCATCACCTACCGCGAGCTGCTCGACCGGGCCGCTGCGGTCGCCCCGCTGCTGCGCGGCGAGGCCGGGCGCGGCGGCCCGGCGCTGCTCCTCTACCCGCCGGGCCTCGACTTCGTCACCGCCCTGTGGGCCTGCTTCCTGGCCGGCGTCCCCGCGGTGCCCGCCTACCCGCCGATCTTCGGCTCCACCGAGCGGATCGCCGACCGCTTCACCCGCATCCTGGAGGACTCCCGCGCCACCACCCTGCTCGCCGACCCGGCCGTGCTCGGCCTGCTCACCGCCGGGCTGCGCCCCGAGGACCTCCCCCCGGTGGTCACCCTCGACGCGGCCGGCACCCGCCCGGGCACCCCGGCCGACCCCGACGGCCTGCTCGCCGCCGCACCGGACCCGGAGGACGTCGCCCTCATCCAGTACACCTCGGGCAGCACCGGAAAACCGAAAGGCGTCGTCCTGCGCCACCGGAATGTCCTCGCCAACATCCGGGCAATTTCCGAGGTGTTCCGGCTGGACGAATCGGCGCGGGTCGTCTCCTGGCTGCCGCCCTATCACGACATGGGGCTCATCGGATTCATCCTCACCCCGGTCCACGGCGGATTCCCGGTGCGCCTGATGTCACCCGTGCAATTCCTCAAGGACCCGCTCGGCTGGCTCCGCCAGATCGGCGAACTCGGCATCACCCACACCGGCGGCCCGAATTTCGCCTACGACCTGTGTCTGCGCCGCGCCGCCGGCGCCGACCTCACCGGACTCGACCTCGGCACCTGGCGGCTGGCCTTCAACGGCGCCGAGCCGATCCGCCCGGCGACGATCACCGGCTTCGCCGAGCGGTTCGCCCCGCACGGCTTCCGCCCCGAGGCCTTCCTGCCCTGCTACGGGCTCGCCGAGGCCACCCTCATCGTCACCGGCCGCCACTGGACCGGCCGCGACGACGTCGACGCGGACGGCCGGGTCGACTGCGGCCCGGTCATCGAAGGCCACCGGCTCGTCCTGGTCGACCCCGACACGGGCGCGACGGTGCCGGACGGCGCCGAAGGCGAGATCTGGCTCAGCGGACCGAGCATCAGCGACGGCTACTGGGACACCTGGCAGGCGGATCCGCCGGCCGATTCCGGTGTGCTGGACGGCGTCCGCCACCTGCGCACCGGCGACCTCGGGCGGCTCCGCGCGGGCCGGCTCACCGTCACCGGCCGCCGAAAGGAGGTGCTCATCCAGCACGGCGTCAACCACCACGCCCACGACCTGTGCGCCGCCGCCGTCCGGGACGACCCCGCCCTCCGGCCCACCGCCGCCGCCTTCCACGGCGCGGACGAGGAGATCGTCATCGCCGTCGAGGTCGCCGGCCGCGACCACGACCCGCAGCGCCTCGCCGCCGGCGTCCGCGCCCGCGTCCTCGCAGCGACCGGCGCCCGCGTGCACACCGTCGTCCTCTGCCCGCCGCGCACCATCCCGCGCACCACCAGCGGCAAGATCCAGCACGGCCTCGCCCGCACCCGCCACCTCGCCGGCGAGCTCGGCGGCGAGTCCGTCACCCCGGACCAGGGCACCATCGGCGCGGAGGAGACCGGCGCGCTCACCGTCTTCTTCTCCTCCGTCTTCGCCGCGGTCTGCCAGGTGCCCGCCTGCGGCCCCGACGACACCCTCACCACCATGGGCGGCGACTCGCTGCGCGCCGCCGAGATCGCCGCCGTCGCCCAGGACGCGCTCACCCTGCCCGTGCCCGTCGAGGACGTGCTGCTCGCGCAGTCCCCCCGCGAACTGACCGCCCGCCTGAACGAGCGCTGGACGGAGAGCGGGATGCGCCCCGCCGACGCCGCCGAACGCGCGAAGGCCCTGCTCGCCCAGGGCTGACCCAGCCGAACAGCACTTCATGACACCCCCCCACGGTGACGAGACGGAGGCCCCGACCGTGTCCGACAGCTCCCGGATCCCCGCCGACCTCGGCCGCACCCTCCTCGCCCGGTGGCGGGACCGCACACCCGAAGCGGCCGCCACGGCGGAGCTCGGCCCGATCCGGCTCGGACTGCGGCTCTTCGAGGAGATCCACCCCGGCACCGCCGCCAACGTCCTGCGCTTCGACGCCGAGACGGCCGGCACCGTCGACCCCGGGCGGCTCTCCGCCGCCCTCGCCGAACTCGCCCGCCGCCACGCCTCCTTGCGCTCCACGTTCCCGCTCGACGGCAGGACCGTCGTCGTCCTTGAGCCCCTTGAGGCCGGCCTCGATCTGACCGTCGTCGACCTCACCGCCGCCGACCCGGCCACCGCCCGGCAGACCGCCCTCGCCCAGGCGGACACCCGCGCCGCCGCACCCATGGACCTCGCCGCCGGGCCGCTGTGGCGCACCGCCCTCTGGCAGCTCCCCGACGGCACGTCACGCCTCCAGCTGCTGGCCCACCACCTCGTCGCCGACGGCTGGTCCCTCGGAGTCGCGCTCGCCGAACTCGACGCCCTCTACGCCGGCCGCGACCCAGGCCCGGCCACGCCGCTGCCCGCCGTCCCGGCCGACCACGACCCGGCCGACCTGGCCGCCTGGCGCGACCGCCTGGCCGGCGCCCAGCCGCTCTCCCTGCCCACCGACCGTCCCCGCCCCGCCACCCGCCGCTTCCGCTCCGCCCACGTCCCACTGGACGTCGACGCGGAACTCCTGCACGGGGTCCGCCGACTCGCCGAGGCCGAGCACGCCACACCGTTCATGGTCCTGCTCGCGGCCCTCCACCTCACCCTCGCCCGCACCGCCGGGCAGCGCGACATCACCGTCGGCTCACCCATCGCCACCCGCGAACGCCACCGTGCCCCCGGCGCCGTCGGCCCGCTCGCGACGATGCTCGCGCTGCGCACCGACACCTCGGCCGCCCGCACCGGACGGGACGTCCTGCGCGTCGTCCGGGACACCTGCCTGGACGCGTACGGGCGTGCCCACGTGCCGTTCGAGGCCGTGGCGGAGCACGCCGGACAGGGCGGCGGCACGCTCTTCGACGTGCTGTTCGTACTCCAGCCGCAGCTGCCCGAACTCCGGCTGGGCGACCTGCCCGTGCGCCCGCTGGTCACCGCGCCGGGGACGGTCCGCAACGACCTGGAGCTCTACCTCTGGCAGGGCGAGGACGGGATCACCGGCTTCCTGGGGTACGACACCGACCTCTTCGAGGCCGGCACCGCCGAGCTGCTGGCGGAGCGCTTCGGCGCGGTGCTGGTGGCGCTGGTGGAGCGGCCGGACGCGGCGGCGGCGGAGCTGGATGTGGCCGGTGCGGTGGAGGCGGGGCGACGGGAGGCGTGGGCGGTCGCGCCTGCCGTCGACGAATCGTCCCTCTGCGTCCAGGAGTTGGTGGAGGCGCAGGTCGACCGCACGCCGGACGCGGTGGCGGTGCGGGCGGTGGACGGTGTGCTGACGTACGGCGAGTTGGAGGAGCGGGCGAACCGGGTGGCGAATGCCCTGCGGGCGCGGGGGGTTGGGCCGGGGGAGCTGGTGGCGGTATGTCTGCCGCGTTCGGCCGATCTCGTGGTGGCGCTGTTGGGTGTGCTGAAGTCCGGTGCGGGCTATGTGCCGGTGGATCCGGGCTATCCGGATGAGCGTGTGGCGTTCATGGTGGCGGACTCGGGTGCGTCGGTGGTGTTGCGCTCCCTGGACGATCTTCCGCTTGCCGATGGCGGACGGCCCGAGGTTGTGGGTTCGCCGGACGATGTGGCGTATGTGATCTACACGTCGGGTTCGACGGGCCGGCCGAAGGGTGTGGTGATCGAGCACCGGCAGGTGGCGGCGATGCTGTCGTGGGCCGGGCGGGTGTTTCCGGCGGAGGTGTTGGCGCGGACGCTGGCGGCGACATCGGTGTCGTTCGACCTGTCGGTGTTCGAGATTTTCGCGCCGCTGACGGTTGGCGGGTCCGTGCTCCTGGCGCCCAGTGGTGCGCTGGACCTGATCGCGGACCGGTCTCGGTACGCGGACGTGACGTTGGTGAACACGGTCCCGTCGGCGGCGCGTGAACTGCTGCTGGCGGATGCGCTGCCGGCCTCCGTGCGGTGGATCAACCTGGCCGGTGAGGCTCTGGCCCCGGCGCTGGTGCGGGAGTTGTACGCGCGACCTCACGTCGAGGTGGTGAACAACCTCTACGGTCCGAGCGAGGACACGACGTACTCGACGTGGACGGCGACGGACCCCGATGACGTCCGTACGCCGATCGGTGTGCCCGTGGACGGCACCTCGGCGTACGTCCTGGACGAGGGCCTGCGTTCCGTCCCGCTGGGCGCGGTAGGGGAGTTGTACCTGTCCGGGGCGGGTGTGACGCGCGGCTACCTGGGCCGTCCGTCCCTGACGGCCGAACGCTATCTCCCGGACCCGTTCGCGCCCGGCGGTGGCCGGCTGTACCGCACCGGTGACCTGGTGCGGTGGCGTCCGGACGGCAAGCTGGACTACCTCGGCCGTGCGGACGGTCAGGTGAAGGTGCGCGGGCACCGCGTCGAACTCGGTGAAGTGGAAGAGGTGTTGCGCCGCCACACCGACGTGGCGAGCGCACTCGTCGTGGCTCGCGAAGACGCTTCGGGCGCCCTCGGACTCGTCGCCTACGTCGTGCCCGCCCACCCCGAGGTGGACCACGCGGCCCTCGCCGCCCACGCGCGCATCTGGCTGCCACAGTTCATGGTCCCCGGTGTCTTCGTCGAGCTGCCCGAGTTCCCCCTGCTGCCCAACGGCAAGGTCGATCGCAGCGCCCTCCCGGCTGTCGACCCCAACTCCACCGGTCCGACCGGCCGTTCACCGCAGACCCCGACCGATCAGCTGATCGCCGGTATCTGGAGCGAGCTGCTCGATGTTCCCGAAGTCGGCGCCGAGGACGACTTCTTCGCCCTCGGCGGCCACTCCCTCCTCGCCACCCGCCTGACCCACCGCCTCGGCGAGGCCCTGACCACACACGTGCCGTTGCACCTGGTCTTCGAACACCCGATCCTCGCCGACCTCGCCCACCACCTCCCCGCCCCCGGCGGCCGGCTGGCCCCGATCCCGGCCGTCCCCCGCGTCCCCCGCCCCGACGGCACCCTGGTTCTCCCCGCGTCGTCTGGCCAGAAGCGCCTGTGGCTGCTCTGCTCCCTCGACCCCCGCGCCAACCTCGCCTACCTCCTCAACGGCGGCGCCCGCATCACCGGCCCCCTCGACGCCGGGCGGTTGGCGGAGGCCCTCCGCGCGGTCGCCCGGCGGCACGAGATCCTGCGCACGACCCTGCGCGAAGAGAACGGCGAGCTCGTCCAGGTCGTGCACCCCACCTGGCAGTGGGACCCGACGGCGGAGCCGGACTCCCCGGCGCCGGACGAGGCCGAACTGCTCGACCACTGGCGCCACTTCACCGTGGACCTCGCCGAGGGCCCGCTCTTCCGCGCCCGCGTGGTCCGGCGCTCCGCCGACGAACACCTCCTCCTGCTCTCCCTCCACCACGCCATCGCCGACGGCTGGACGCTCGGCCTCCTGCTCGACGAAATCGCCGCCCACTACCGCGACCCGTCCGGCTATGCGCTGCCCGGCCTCCAGTACGGCGACTTCGCCCACTGGCAGAGCACCGCGCCCCCGGACGACGCCGGGCTCGCCCACTGGCGCGACCACCTCGCCGGCGCGCAGGACCTCGACCTCCCGACCGACCGCCCCCGCGCCGCCCGCACGACACACCGGGGCGCCGCGGTACCCGTCACCCTGCCCGCCGCGGCCGTCGACCGGCTCGCCCGGACCACCGGCACCACGGCCTTCGCGGTCGTCGCGACCGCCGTCACCCTCGTCCTGGGCGCCGCATCTGGCAGCCGCGACCTCACCATCGGCATCCCGACCAGCGGCCGCACCCACCCGGACACCGCCGGGCTCCTCGGCTTCTTCACCAACACCCTCCCGCTGCGCAGCACCCGCGACCCCGCCGCCACCCTCGGCACGGCGCTGCGCGACACCCACCACGCCCTCATGGCGGCGCACCGGCACGCGGGGACGCCGTTCGAGGAGATCGTCCGGGCGGCGCAGAGCGCAGCGTCGCAGCACGGCCCGGGGCGCAGCCCGCTCTTCCAGGTCATGCTGGCCCTGAACGAGACCCCGGCCCGCACGCTGGACCTCCCCGGCCTGGCCGTCTCCCGGATCGAACTCGCACCTGCGGAAACCCAGTTCGAACTCTCGCTCCACCTGGAGCGCGTCGGGGACGTCATCGCCGGCCACCTCACCTACAACACCGACCTCTTCGAGTCCGGCACCGCCGAACTGCTGGCGGAGCGCTTCGGCGCGGTGCTGGTGGCCCTGGTGGAGCGGCCGGACGCGGTGGTGGCGGAGCTGGATGTGGCTGGTGCGGTGGAGGCGGGGCGGCGCGAGGGTTGGGCTGTTTCGTCAACGGATCCCGAATTCCGGTCCAGTGTCCAGAAGTTGGTCGAGGCGCAGGTGGACCGCACACCGGACGCCGTGGCGGTGCGTGCCGGGGATGGCGAGCTGACGTACGGCGAGTTGGAGGAGCGAGCGAACCGGGTGGCGAATGCGCTGCGGGCGCGAGGGGTTGGGTCCGGTGACCTGGTGGCGGTGTGTCTGCCGCGGACGTTGGACCTGGTCGTGGCGTTGTTGGGTGTGCTGAAGTCCGGTGCGGGCTATGTGCCGGTGGATCCGGGCTATCCGGATGAGCGTGTGGCGTTCATGGTGGCGGACTCGGGCGCGTCGGTGGTGTTGCGCTCCCTGAATGATCTCCCGTTCGCCGGTGAGACGAGGCCCGAGGGCGTCGGATCGCCGGACGATATCGCGTACGCGATCTACACGTCGGGTTCGACGGGTCGGCCGAAGGGTGTGGTGATCGAGCACCGGCAGGTGGCGGCGATGCTGTCCTGGGCCGGGCGGGTGTTCCCGTCGGAGGTGTTGGCGCGGACGCTGGCGGCGACGTCGGTGTCGTTCGACCTGTCGGTGTTCGAGATTTTCGCGCCGTTGACGGTGGGTGGTTGTGTGGTCCTGGCGCCGAGCGGGGCGCTGGATCTGATCACCGATCCGTCGAGCTACATCGATGTCACGCTGGTGAACACCGTCCCGTCCGCTGCGCGTGAACTGCTGCTCGCGGATGCGCTGCCGTCTGCGGTGCGGTGGATCAACCTGGCCGGAGAGGCCCTGGCCCCGGCGCTGGTACGGGAGTTGTACGCGCGACCTCAAGTCGAGGTGGTGAACAACCTCTACGGTCCGAGCGAGGACACCACCTACTCGACGTGGACGGCGACCGACCCCGACGACGTACGCACCCCCATCGGTGTGCCCGTCGACGGCACATCCGCGCACGTCCTGGACGCCAACCTGCGTCCCGTCCCACTGGGCGCGGTGGGGGAGTTGTACCTGTCCGGCGCGGGTGTGACGCGCGGCTACCTGGGCCGTCCGTCCCTGACCGCCGAACGCTACCTCCCGGACCCGTTCACGCCCGGCGGTGGCCGGCTCTACCGCACTGGTGACCTGGTGCGCTGGCGTCCGGACGGCAAGCTGGACTACCTCGGCCGCGCCGACGGTCAGGTGAAGGTGCGCGGGCACCGCGTCGAACTCGGCGAAGTGGAAGAGGTGTTGCGCCGCCACACCACCGTCGCGAGCGCACTCGTCGTGGCCCGCGAAGACGCCTCCGGCGCCCTCGGCCTCGTCGCGTACGTCGTGCCCGCCAACCGCGAGGTGGACCAAGCCGCCCTCGCCGCCCACGCCCGCACCTGGCTGCCACAGTTCATGGTCCCGGCCACGTTCATCGACCTGCCCGAGTTCCCCCTCCTCCCCAACGGCAAGGTCGACCGCAGCGCACTACCCGCCGCCGACCCCAACTCCATACGACGAGAAGGCCGTTCGCCGCAAACCCCGACCGAGCAGCTGATCGCCGGCGTCTGGAGCGAGCTGCTCGACGTTCCCGAAGTCGGCGCCGAGGACGACTTCTTCGCCCTCGGCGGCCACTCCCTCCTCGCCACCCGCCTCACCCACCGCCTCGGCGAGGCCCTGAGCACGCACGTCCCGTTGCACCTGGTCTTCGAACACCCCGTCCTCGCCGACCTCGCCCACCACCTCCCCGCCCCCGGCGGCGAACGCGCGGTCATCCCGGCCGTCCCCCGCGTCCCCCGTCCCGACAACACCCTTGTTCTCCCGGCCTCGCTCGGGCAGGAGCGCCTGTGGGTCCTGTGCCGCCTGGATGCCGGGGCGAATCTGGCCTACCACGTGCGCGGCGCCGTCCACATCGAGGGAGACCTGGACACGGAGGCGTTCCGCACGGTCCTCGAACACCTGGCGCGCCGCCACGAGGTCCTGCGGACTTCGCTGCGCGAGGTGGACGGCGAGGTGTGTCAGGTCGTCTCGCCCACGCCCGAGGTGCCGCTCACCGCCGTCGACACCGCCGACTGGCAGTCGGTGATCGAGGCGGAGAGCCGCCGGGCGTTCGACCTCACCGCCGGACCGCTGTGGCACGTGACGCTCGTCCGCACCGCGCCGCACCACCACGTCCTGGTCATGAGCCTGCACCACGCCATCGCCGACGGCTGGTCGCTCGACCTCCTCCTGCGCGAGATCGGCGGCCTGTACGGCACCACGCCGGCCACGCCCGCCGCCCTCCCGGCCGTCCAGTACGCGGACGTCGCCCACTGGCAGCGCGCCGAGGCGCCGGCCGAACTCGGCTACTGGCGCGACCGGTTGGCCGGGGCCCCGGCCCTGGACCTGCCCACCGACCGGCCGCGCCCGGCGAAGCAGACGTACGACGGCGCCGCCGTCGCCCTGGCGCTGCCCGACGACGCCCTCGCCGCCGCGGCCAGGGCCGGTGGCACGACCGTCTTCACTGTTCTGGCGGCGGCGCTGGCCATCGTGCTGGCCAAGTCGGCCGGCCAGGGCGACGTCACCATCGGCACCCCCGCCGCCGGCCGCGACCACCCCGCCACGGCGGACGTGGTCGGCTACCTGGTCGACACCCTGCCCCTGCGCCTGATGCTCTCCCCGGACGGCACGCTGGCCGAGGCCCTCCGCACGGCCCGCGAGGCCGTCGACGGGATCCGGGAGCACCAGCGGATCCCGTTCGAGGAACTGGTCCGGGCCGTCCGCCCGGCGCGCGACCGGAGTCGCAGCCCGCTGTTCCAGGTGCTGCTCGCGGTCAACGGCACGCCGCCGCGCTACGAACTGCCCGGCCTGCGGGTGCGGCCCGCGCCGATGCCGGTACGGAGCACGCCCTACGACCTCGTCGTCCAGGCCGAGGAGCGCGACGGCCGGGTCACCGGGCACCTGGTCTTCAACACCGGCCTGTTCGAGGCGTCGACCGCCCGGTCGATCGTGGACCGCCTGGCGGTCGTGATCGAGGCGCTGGCCGCTCGCCCGGAAACGGTGGTGGCCGAGCTGGACGTGGCCGGCGAGGCGGAGGCGGTGCGCCGCCGGGACTGGTCGACGTCCCCGACGGATCCCGAACCCGGCGGCCACGTGCACCGGTTGGTGGAGGCGCAGGTCGACCGCACGCCGGACGCGGTGGCGGTGCGCGCCGCGGACGGCGAGCTGACGTATGCCGGACTGGAAGCGCGGGCCAACCGCGTGGCGAACGCCCTGCGGGCCCACGGCGTGGGGCCGGGCGACCTGGTGGGCGTGTGCCTGCCGCGGACCTCGGACCTCGTCGTGGTGCTGCTCGGCGTGCTCAAATCCGGTGCCGGCTATGTGCCGTTGGACCCCGGCTATCCGGCCGAGCGGGTCACGTTCATGGTGGAGGATGCCGATGCGTCACTGGTCCTTCGGTCTCTGGAGGATGTTCCTGAGGTTCCTGATGCGCCCGTAACCGGCAGGCCCGAGGTTGTGGGTTCGCCGGACGATGTCGCGTATGTGATCTACACGTCCGGTTCGACGGGTCGGCCGAAGGGTGTGGCGATCGAGCACGGGCAGGTGGCGGCGATGTTGTCGTGGGCCGGTCGGGTGTTCCCGTCGGAGGTGTTGGCGCGGACGCTGGCGGCGACGTCGGTGTCGTTCGACCTGTCGGTGTTCGAGATCTTCGCGCCGCTGACCACCGGCGGATCCGTGGTCCTGGCCCCGGGCGGTGCGCTGGATCTGATCACCGACCCGTCGAGCTACATCGATGTGACGCTGGTGAACACGGTCCCCTCCGCCGCGCGTGAACTGCTGCTCGCGGATGCGCTGCCGTCTGCGGTGCGGTGGATCAACCTGGCCGGAGAGGCCCTGGCCCCGGCGCTGGTACGGGAGTTGTACGCGCGACCTCAAGTCGAGGTGGTGAACAACCTCTACGGTCCGAGCGAGGACACCACCTACTCGACGTGGACGGCGACCGACCCCGACGACGTACGCACCCCCATCGGTGTGCCCGTCGACGGCACATCCGCGCATGTCCTGGACGCCAACCTGCGTCCCGTCCCACTGGGCGCGGTGGGGGAGTTGTATCTGTCCGGCGCGGGCGTGACGCGCGGCTACCTGGGCCGTCCGTCCCTGACCGCCGAGCGCTACCTCCCCGACCCGTTCGCGCCCGGCGGTGGCCGGCTCTACCGCACCGGTGACCTGGTGCGCTGGCGTCCGGACGGCAAGCTGGACTACCTCGGCCGCGCGGACGGTCAGGTGAAGGTGCGCGGCCACCGTGTCGAACTCGGCGAAGTGGAAGAGGTGTTGCGCCGCCACACCACCGTGGCGAGCGCACTTGTCGTGGCCCGCGAAGACGCCTCCGGCGCCCTCGGCCTCGTCGCGTACGTCGTGCCCGCCCATTGCGAGGTGGACCAAGCGGCTCTCGCCGCCCACGCCCGCACCTGGTTGCCCGGGTTCATGGTCCCGGCCACGTTCATCGACCTGCCCGAGTTCCCGCTCCTCCCCAACGGCAAGGTCGACCGCAGCGCACTCCCGTCCGTCGGCACCAACTCGGCACGACGAGAAGGCCGTTCACCGCAGACCCCGACCGAGCAGCTGATCGCCGGCATCTGGCGCGAGCTGCTCGACGTCCCCGAAGTCGGCGCCGAGGACGACTTCTTCGCCCTCGGCGGCCACTCCCTCCTCGCCACCCGGGTCGCGTCCAGGCTCTCCGCGCACACCGGCACGGAGGTCCCGCTCGACCTGATCTTCGAGCACTCCGTCCTCGCCGACCTCGCCAGCCGGCTCCCGGACCCGGCGTCCTGGGCGGCCCCGGAGGCCATCCCGCGCGTGCGGCGCGTCCTCGGCCGCACCAGCGGTTGACGTACGCACCGGCGGTTGACGTACGGCCACCAACCAACGCGCCACGCGACCCGACGAACCACGCGACCCGACGAACCACGACCAGGAGACAACCGACGATGAAGCAGGAAAACCCGACCCTCGACACTCCTCAGGCGGTCACCCTCGCCCCTGCAGCAACCCTCGGGAAGGCCGCGCCCGAGCCCGACGCCGAGTCGCTGACCGGCCCCCGCTCGCCCCAGGCCGCGATGCTGGGCTTCGGCGGCTTCCTGCTGGGCTCCCTCTCCCTCGCGTTCTACCTCAAGGACATCAGCATCCCGGCGAACTCCCTGGTGGCCTCGCTGCCGATCATGGTGTTCAGCAGCACCGTGATGCTGCTGATGGCCGCCGCCTGGTCGATGCGCCTGGGCGACGGGGTGTTCGCCGCGGTCTACGGCCTGTTCGGCACGTTCTGGCTCAGCTTCTCGGTGCTCAGCATCGCGCTGAACAACAACTGGATGGGCACCTTCGAGAACGTCGAACAGCGCCAGGCGACGGCGAACTTCGTCCTCGTCTGGGCCATCGTGATCGTCCTCCTGACGGTGACGACGCTGCGCCTGCCGCGCGCGTTCACGTTCCTCTTCGTCGTCGTCTCGCTCACCCTGCTGGTCCTGTTCGGCGCGATCGAGCAGGCCATCGACCAGACCATCAACCACCCGCTCAAGCCCAGCGACCCGTGGCTGGTCTACGTCGGCATCGGGAGCATGTTCCTGTTCATCGCGCTCGGCATGTACATCTTCGCGAGCGTCATGCACAGCGCGACCGGTGCCAAGCGCCTCCCGCTCGGCAAGCCGCTGCTCAAGTCCCGGTGACCCGATGACGGACTACCTGCCCGAGGTCGCCACCGTGCCCTTCCCGATGGCCCGCCCCGAGGACCTGCCGACCACCGTGCCGGCGATCGCGGCGGCCCGCCCGGCCGCCCTGGCCGCCGTCGCCGTCCGGCTGGCGACCCCGGTCAACCGCGTGGGGGTGCCCCGGCTGCGCGCCGCCGCCCGGACCGCGCGTGCCGTGCTCGGACCGGTGCCGAGCACGCCGGTCGGCGACGACCCGGGCGAGTCGCGGCCCAACCGGGACAACGACCTGGCGTTCGGCATCGAACGCCACCACGGCCCTGCACCACTTCGAACTCACCATCCCACACGAGGAGT
>NZ_JBFBDY010000135.1:0-15159 GCF_040683475.1 Kitasatospora sp. NPDC093558
CCCGCACCCTGCTGGACCCCCCACGCATCCTCCACGGCGGCGGCCTGGCCGAGGCCGGCGAACACCACCTAGCCCCTCTGAGGGCAGCCCTGGCCGCCCGATTGGCATTCCAGACCATCCCCGAAGTAGTCCCCGCCGACCTGGGCCCCCGCGCCGGCTGCCAGGGCGCAGCCCTGCTGGCCCTGGACCTGGCCGCGGAGCCAGCCCGGTGATGGCGGCGCGCGTGAAAAGTCGGCCTGTCCGACTTCCTGTGTTGTCGGGCATTGCGTTGGGTGGTGCGGGCGATCGACTTCCGGTGCTGTTGTGCGAGGCGCTGGTTGGCGTTTGTGGGCTTGCGTGCGGGTTTGGTCGGTCGCGGCCGGGCTGTCGGCGTGGGGTGCGTGAGGTGTCGCTGGCCGCCGCGCCTCGGGCGCGCGTGAAAAGTCGGCCTGCCCGACTTCCCGTGCGATGGCCTGTGGCGTTGGTTGATGCGCGCGTGGGAAGTCGGCCGGATCGACTTCCTGTGTTGTCGGGCATTGCGTTGGGTGGTGCGGGCGATCGACTTCCGGTGCTGTTGCGCGAGGCGCTGGTTGGCGTTTGTGGGCTTGCGCGCGGGCTTGGTCGGTCGCGGCCGGGCTGTTGGCGTGGGGTGCGTGCGGTGTCGCCGGCCGCCGCGCCTCGGGCGTGCGTGAGAAGTCGGCCTGCCCGACTTCCTGTGCGATCGCCTGTGGCGTTGGTTGATGCGCGCGTGAGAAGTCGGCCGGATCGACTTCCGGTGCGAATGCCTACGGCGTTGGCTCGTGTGCGCGGTTTCGCGTGCGGGGTGGGGTGCTTGGTGGTGAGCGTGTGCATAGGAAGTCGGTCCGTCCGACTTCCTGTGCTGTCGTGGGCGGCCTTGAGCGCTGTGCGTCGGCCGATCTTTCGGTTCCCCATGGTGGTGGGGCGATGATCCTCACCGTCACGCCGAACGCCGCGCTCGACCTCACGTACTGGGTCGACCGGCTCCTGCCGCGCGCCACCAACCGTGTGCGGCGGGCGGCCGAACGGGCCGGCGGCAAAGGCGTCAACGTCTCCCGTATCCTCCACGGGCTTGGCCAGCCGACCCTCGTCACCGGCCTCGCCGGCGGTCCGTCCGGGGCAGCGCTGCGTCGTGATCTCGCCGCCGCCGGGCTCGCCGAGCGGCTGTTGCCGATCGCCGCCGACACCCGCCGCACGGTGGCCGTGGTCGACACGGAAGCCGGCGACGCCACGACCCTGCTCGAACCCGGCCCGGTGGTGCGGCCGGAGGAGTGGCACCAACTGCTCGCCCACGTGGACGGGTTGCTGCCGGACGCTACCGCCGTCGTGCTCTCCGGCAGCCTGCCGCAGGGCGTGCCCGAGGACTCGTACGCCGGGCTGATCCGGCTCGCGCACTCGCACGGCGTACCGGCCGTCCTGGACACCGCAGGCCCCGCCCTGCTCGCGGCGATCGAAGCGGGCCCGGCGCTCGTCAAGCCCAACGCGGAGGAGCTGGCTGCCGCCACCGGCCTCGTGGACCCGGTGGCCGCGGCGGGCGCGCTGCGGTCGGCGGGCGCCGGAGCGGTGGTCGCCTCGCTGGGCGCGGAAGGCCTCATCGCGCTGACGCCACAGGGCAGTTGGCGCGCCGAGCCGCCCGCCCGGATCTCCGGCAACCCGACCGGCGCGGGCGATGCGGCGGTGGCCGCGCTCACGCTCGGCCTGGTCGCGGACGCACCGTGGCCCGAGCGGCTCGCCGAGGCGGTCGCCCTGTCGGCGGCAGCCGTCGCAGCGCCGCTGGCGGGCGACTTCGACCCCGACGTCCACCGCGCACTGCGCGGCCGGGTGGGGGTGCGGCCGCTGTGGAGCGCGTGAGGCCGGGGACTGGTTGTGCCGTGCTGACGCCGGCACCCGAGCGCGTCCGTTCCCGGCTGCCGTGGACGGGGGATGCAGCGCTGCCGCCCGTGCCCATCAGCCTGGGCCTCCGGCGTCGGCCGGCTGCTGTGATGCCGGGGGCAGGTTGTGCCGCGCGGGCGCCCGGACCAGAGCGCTTCGGTCTCCGGTCGTCCAGGACGGGGGTGCGCCGCGCTCTCGCCTGCATCCGTGCGGCCTGCTATTCGGTGTCGGCCGGGTGGGGGTGCGGCCGCTGTGGAGCGCGTGACGCCGGGGACTGGTTGTGCCGTGCCGTCCGCCCTTCGGCGTGGCCCGGTTGCCGTGGCGTCCGTGAACCCTGGTGCCGCTCGTGCTGCACCGCCCGGCCCCCGCGCCTCCATCGCCGAGCCTGCGGCACCCGCATCACCCCACCCTCACCCCCGCCGTCCCCCGAGGAGTCCCCGATGCCGCTGACCGGTACCGGTGCCATCGTCGCCCCCGCCGTCGCTTACGGCCGGGGGGTCGGGGCGTTCAACGTCATCCAGTTGGAGCATGCGCAGGCGATCGTGGCCGGGGCCGAGGCGGTCGGTGCTCCGGTGATCCTGCAGCTCAGCGAGAACGCCGTCCGCTACCACGGTGCCCTCGCGCCCGTAGCCGCCGCCACGCTCGCGCTCGCGCAGCACGCGACCATCCCCGTGGCCGTCCATCTCGATCACGCGACATCGGCCGAACTCGTCGCCGAGGCCGTCGACTTGGGCTTCTCCTCGGTCATGTTCGACGCCTCCGCGCTCGCCCACGCCGACAACCTCCGCCGCACCGCCGAGGTCGTCGACCGGTGCCACGCGGCCGGGGTCTGGGTGGAGGCCGAGCTCGGTGAGATCGGAGGCAAGGACGGCGTCCACGCGCCGGGCGTGCGCACCGATCCGGACGAGGCCGCCGAGTTCGCCGCCGCGACCGGCGTCGACGCGCTGGCCGTCGCCGTCGGTTCCTCGCACGCGATGGCCACCCGGGACGCCGTCCTCGACTTCGGCCTCATCGCGCGGCTGCGCGAGGCCGTGCCGGTGCCGCTCGTGCTGCACGGGTCCTCGGGCGTCGCCGACGACGACCTGACCCGGGCCGTCGAGCACGGGATCACCAAGGTCAACATCGCCACCCAGCTGAACCGGGTGTTCACCGCCTCCGTCCGGCGCGCGCTCGCCGGCGACGCGTGGCTCGTGGACACCCGCCGCTACCTCGGGGCCGGCCGCGCCGCGACGGCCGCCGAGGTCGCCCGCCTGCTCACCGTCCTCAGGGCGAACCCGTCCTGAACCCCGCCGCCGCGACACCCCGCCGCCCTGACACCCCGCCCCGATGGCGGGAGCCCCACCGGAGAACGGAAGGTGACACGTCCATGCGCCACCGCTTACCCCGCCCACACCCCCGAGGCGTCCTGACCGCCGTACTCGCGCTGCTGTGCGCGCTGCTCGGCGCCGTCCCCGCGGCCCGCGCCGCCACACCCTCCGCGGGCACGCTCTCGCTCGGCCACCGCACGGTGACCTGGCAGAGCCCGACCTACGCCACCGGCGCGGTGCCCGATCCCGCGCACTGCCCGAGCGCCGCAGCCGACCCTGACGGCAAGGTGTGCGACCGCTTCTCGATCACCGTCGACGTCCCCGCCGGCTACTGGCAGGGCCACCCCGACGGCGGCGTGCCGGTGTCGATCAGCTGGCCGGACCCGACCATGGAGTTCGACCTCTTCGTCTACGACGGCGCGGGCCGCAAGGTCGCCGAGAACCAGACGGGCGCCGTCCCCACCACCGCCGTGATCCCGGACGCGTCGGGCACCTACCAGGTGCTGGTGGTGCCCTACTCCGTCAAGAACTCCTCCTACACGGCGACCGCACTGCTCCCCGAGCCCACCACCGTCGGCGACGCGACCGGCATCGTCCGGGACGGCGACGGCTACCTGATCAGCGCGGGCACGACGGCCCGCGCCCGCGTGGACTTCACCACCGAGGACGCGTTCCGGCTGCAGTTCAGCCCGGACGGCACGTTCGCCGCGCCGCCGGTCGGCGAGATGATCGCGACAACTCCGCCCACCCTCAAGACGGTTGAGGAACGCGACGAGGGCGACTACTACGCGATCAACTCCCAGCACCTCACCCTCCGCGCGTACAAGCACCCCCTGCGCTTCGCGCTTTACTCCGACGACGACACCAAACGCGTCTGGGAGGAGACCCGCGGCCTGACCTGGACCCAGGACGCGATGCAGCAGACCCTCGCCCGCGGGCCGCAGGAGCAGTTCTACGGTGCGGGCGAGCAGAACGGCTCGTTCTCCCACCGCGGGAAGACCGTCCACGTCGCCAACGACTACAACTGGAACGAGGGCGGCTTCAACAACTCCCAGCCCTTCTACCTGTCCTCGGCCGGCTACGGCGTCTTCCGCCACACCTACGCCCCCGGCACGTACACCTTCGGCGACCCGGTGCAGGCGTCCGAGCGCGAACGCCGCTTCGACGGCTACTACTTCTACGGCCCGGACCTCAAGAACATCATCGGCGCCTACACCGACCTCGTCGGCAAGCCGTTCATGCCGCCGGTCTACGGCCTCGAACCGGGTGACTCCGACTGCTACCTGCACAACGCCAACCGCGGCGAGCGGCACACCCTGGACGCCCTCAAGGTCGCCGACGGCTACACCGCCAACCAGCAGCCGCTCGGCTGGATGCTGGTCAACGACGGCTACGGCTGCGGCTACGAGAACCTCCAGCAGACCGGCCAGGGCCTGCGCGACCACCAGATGCAGCTGGGCCTGTGGACCTCGACCGGCCTGCCCAACCAGGCCGAGGAGGTCAAGGCGGGCGTACGGGTGCGCAAACTGGACGTCGCGTGGGTCGGCCCCGGCTACAAGTTCGCGCTGGACGGCTGCCTGAAGGCCAAGGACGGCATCGAGCAGAACAGCGACGCCCGCGGCTTCGTCTGGCTCCCGGTCTCCTGGGCCGGCGCGCAGCGCTGCGGCGTGCTGTGGAGCGGCGACCAGAAGGGCACGTACGACTACGTGCGCTGGCAGATCCCGACGTACGCGGGCGCGGCCATGTCGGGCATCGCGTACAACACCGGTGACGTGGGCGGCATCTTCGGGAGCGACCCGAAGGTGGAGACCCGGGACCTCGAGTGGAAGACCTTCGTCCCGGCCATCATGACGATGGACGGCTGGGCGGCCGCCGACAAGCAGCCGTGGCGGGCCGGCGAGCCGTACACCTCGGTCAACCGGCGCTACCTGCAGCTCAAGGAGCGCCTGCTGCCGTACTTCTACACGCTCGCCGAGGAGGCGCACCGGACGGGCGTGGGCGCGGTGCGGCCGCTGGTGCTGGAGTACCCGGACGACCCGAACACGTGGGGCGACGCGGCGAAGTACGAGTTCATGAGCGGCAGCGACTTCCTGGTCGCGCCGGTCTACGACAACTCGTCCGTCCGCAACGGCATTTACCTGCCGAAGGGCACGTGGGTGGACTACTGGACGGGCAAGACGTACGAGGGCCCGACCACGATCGACGGGTACCGGGCGCCGCTGGACACGCTGCCGCTGTTCGTCCGGGCCGGGGCCGTCGTGCCGATGTGGCCGCAGGGCACGCTGTCGTGGCAGACCCGGGACAGGAGCCGGCTGTCGTACGACGTCTACGCCAAGGGCGGCGAGTCCTCGTTCACCCTCTACGAGGACGACGGCACGACGCGCGCGCACGAGCAGGGCGCGGGTGCCACCCAGGAGGTGTCGGTCCGCTCGGTCGGGCGCGGGCACGGCGTGACCACGGTGGACGTCGGTCCGAGCGTGGGCGACTACGCGGGCAAACCCGCCGCGCGCGCCTACGAGTTCACCGTCCACGCGGGGGCCGGGCCGGGCGCGGTGCTCCTGGACCACGAGCCGCTCGACGGCTACGCCTCGCAGGCCGAGCTGGACGCGGCGGGCGGCGCGGGGTGGTTCTATGACGCGGCGGCGGGCGTGGTGCACGTGAAGACGCCGCAGCAGCCGACGGGCTCGGGCTTCTCGCTGCTGCTGGCGGGGGCGGGACCGCTGGCCGGCTGAGCCGGGGGGAGGGCGGGGACCGCTTTCGGGCCTCCGCCCTCCTTCTCTCCTTCCAACGAACTTGTTCGTAACGAACATGTTCGTTACGGTGGAGGGGACGACAACGACCCGAAGGAGCGGACATGACCCACGTCCCGATTGCCATCCTCGGAGCCGGCCTCGGCGGCCTCACCCTCGCCCGCGTGCTCCACGTCCACGGCATCGAGGCCGCCGTGTTCGACCTGGAGGCGTCCCCCGAGGCCCGCACCCAGGGCGGCATGCTCGACATCCACGAGGAGTCCGGCCAGCGGGCGCTGCACGCGGCCGGCCTGCACGACGGCTTCCGCGCGCTCGTCCACGAGGGCGGCGAGGCCATGCGACTGGTCGCCCTGGACGGCACCGTCCGGCTGGACGAACCGGACGACGGCACCGGCGGCCGGCCCGAGGTGGACCGCGGCGCGCTGCGCGACCTCCTCCTCGGCTCGCTCCCCGCCGGGACGGTCCGCTGGGGCCGCAAGGCCACCGGCGTCCGGGCGCTCGGCGCGGCACGCCACGCGGTCACCTTCGCCGACGGCGGCACCATCACCACCGACCTCCTGATCGGCGCGGACGGCGCCTGGTCGCGGGTCCGTCCGCTGCAGTCCGACGCCGTCCCTGCCTACACCGGCATCTCCTTCGTCGAGGCCGACCTCCACGACGCCGCCGTCCGTCACCCCGAGGCCGCCGCGCTCGTCGGCGGCGGGTTCTTCATGGCGCTCGCCGAGGACCGCGGCTTCCTCGGCCACCTCGAAACGGACGGCAGCATCCACGTCTACACCGCCCTCAGGGTGGGGGAGGAGTGGCTGGACGGCCTCGCCCCCGAGGACCCGGCCGACCCGGCCGACCCGGCCGACCCCGCCGACCCGGCCGCGGTGAAGCGGTCCGTCCTCGCCGAGTTCGAGGGTTGGTCCGACGGCCTGCGCGCCCTCGTCGCCGAAGCCGAAGGACCGCTCGTCGGACGCCGCATCCACGCCCTGCCGGTCGGCCACCGCTGGGACCGCGTCCCCGGTGTCACGCTGCTCGGCGACGCCGCCCACCTGATGTCCCCGTTCGCGGGCGAGGGCGCCAACCTCGCCATGCTCGACGGCGCCGAACTGGGCGCGGCGATCGCCGCCCACCCCGGCGACGCGGAGGCGGCGCTGGCGGTGTACGAGCGGGAGCTGTTCCCGCGCAGCGAGGCCTCGGCGGCGGAGTCGGCGGCCAACCTGGAGCGGATGTTCGGACCCGACGGGCTCCAGGCAATGCTCGACCTGCTCGCAGGCGCCCCGGACGACACCGCCGCCTGACCCGGACGACAGCACCGCCCGACCCGGACGACGGAGCCGCCCGACCCGGATGACGGAGCCGCCCGACCGGGACGACAGCGCCGCCTGGCCTGAACAGCACGCCCTAAGGTGGGCGGCATGAGCAGCGCCCCGACCTCCCGCCCCCGCAGCCGCCGCGAACGCCCGGCCAAGCCGGCCCTCACGTACGAGGGCATCGTCGCCGCCGCCGTCCGGATCCTGGAGGCCGAGGGACTGCAGCGGGTCACCATGCGCCGCCTCGCCCAGGAGCTCGACACCGGCGCCGCCTCGCTCTACGTGTACGTCGCCAACACGGCCGAGCTGCACGCGGCGATCCTGGAGGAGTTCCTCGGCGCGGTCGACCTCGGCCCGGTCCGTTCGCCCGGCGACTGGCGCGAACGCCTGGCCGCCGTCCTCGGCTCGTACACCGAGGTGCTGTTCCGGCACCCGGCACTCGCCCACACCGCACTCGTCACCCGCCCGTCCGGCCCGCACTACCTCGCCGTCGTGGAGGCGGTCCTCGCGCTGCTGCACGAGGGCGGCGTGCCGGACGGCCAGGCGGCCTGGGGCGTGGACGTCCTGCTGCTCGTGGCCACCGCGACCGCCGCCGAACAGTCCGCCCGCGACGCCGACCCGGCCGCCGAGACCGACCACAACGCCCTCGCCGAAGCCCTCCACGGCGCCACCCCCGCCGACCACCCCCGCATCGCCGCCCTGGCGCCCGCCCTCCTCGCGGGCACCCCCGAGAGCCGCCTCGCCTGGACCTTCCGCATGGTGATCAACGGAACGGCGGGGACGCCGCGGTAGCACCGTCGTCCGGCCGAGTGCCTGGTGTTCCGGTGTCGCGCGGCAGTAACATGAGCATCCCTCACGTTTCACGTCAGGAGGCTCCCGCCGTGCCGAACCGCCTCGACCTGCCCGCCGGATTCCGCTGGGGCGCCGCCACCGCCGCCTACCAGATCGAGGGGGCGGTGGACGAGGACGGCCGCGGCCCGTCCGTCTGGGACACCTTCAGCGCGCGCCCCGGCGCCGTCCGGGACGGGCACACCGGCGCGATCGCCTGCGACCACTATCACCGGTACCCCGAGGACATCGCCCTGATGAGGGACCTCGGCCTGGACGGCTACCGCTTCTCCATCGCCTGGCCGCGCGTGCTGCCCACGGGCGCCGGCAAGGTCAACGAGGCCGGCCTCGCCTTCTACGACCGCCTCGTCGACGCGTTGTTGGGGGCGGGCATCACCCCGCTCCCCACCCTCTTCCACTGGGACCTCCCGCAGGCCCTGGAAGACGCCGGCGGCTGGCTGAACCGCGACACCGCCCACCACTTCGCCGACTACACCGCCATCGTCACCGACCGCCTCGGCGACCGCGTCCCCACGTGGATCACGCTCAACGAGCCCTTCGTGCATACGGTGTTCGGCTACGCGCTGGGTACCCACGCCCCCGGCCGCACCCTGATGTTCGAGGCCCTGCCCGCCGCCCACCACCAGCTCCTCGCCCACGGACTGGCAGCCACCGTCCTCCACGAGCGCGGCCTGGAGGTGATGCTGTCCAACAACCTCACCCCAGTGTGGCCGGCCTCCTCGTCACCCGAAGACGCGGCCGCCGCCGAGGCCTACGACGCCTTGCACAACCGCCTGTTCACCGACCCCGTCCTCCTCGGCCGCTACCCCGACCTCTCCGCCCTGGGCGTCCCCGACGACATCTACGGCGCCGTCCACCCCGGCGACCTCGACCTCATCCACACCCCACGCCTCGACGGCCTCGGCGTCAACTACTACAACCCGACCCGCATCGCCGCCCCCACATCCCCAGGCCTGCCCTTCGACCTCGTCGACATCCCCGAAGCCCCCCACACCGCCTTCGGCTGGCCCGTCGTCCCCGACGGCCTCCGCCAACTCCTCGCCCACCTGGGGAAGGTGTACGGCGAAGCCCTCCCACCCATCACCATCACGGAGAACGGCTGCTCCGTCGACGAATCCACCACCCCCGACCACCCCCGCATCGACTTCCTCGCCACCCACCTCGACGCCCTCGCCGAGGCCATCGCCGAGGGCGCCGACGTCCGCGGCTACTACACCTGGTCGCTCCTCGACAACTACGAATGGGCCGAGGGCTACCACCAACGCTTCGGCCTGGTCCACGTCGACTTCGAGACGCAGCGCCGGACGCCGAAGGCGTCGTACGCCTGGTATCGCGAGCTGATTGTTGCTCACCGGGCAAGGCGTGGAGGGTAGATCGAGCGGTCCGCGACCACCCGGTGCGCTCAGGGTGGTGCGTTGGGCGGCGGTACGGCCTGACAATGGATCGACGTGCTGCCGGGAGAGAGGGGCGGGCTGGTGTTGTCGGTCGTCGTAGGGCCGTTGCACGGGGCGCCGGTGGTGGTGCGGAACCCGGATGTCCTGCATGATGCCGCCAGCACGATGAAGGTGGCGGTTCTTGCGGCCCTTTACCGGAGCGGGGTGGATCTCGACGCCGCCAGGCCTGTGGTCAACCGGTTCGTGTCCGTTGCGGGAGGGAGGTTCGCCAACGCGCGGGAGTGGGACAGCGACCCTGAGCCGTGGCTGCTGCTGGATGGCGGCGGGTCCGCGAGCCTGCGCTGGCTCGCGGAGCGGATGATCACGCATTCGTCGAACCTGGCTACCAACATCTGTCTGGCCGAGGTGGGCCCGGATGCGGTGTCCGAGGTGTGGCGGCGGGCCGGGGCGACGTACTCGGCCACCCCGCGTGGCATCGAGGACTACGCAGCCCGGGACGCCGGCGTCCACAACCGGGTCACGGCCGGTGATCTCGTGCGGTTGCTGCGGTCGTTGGAGCCGGGTCTGCTGGCGCTGCTGGAGCGCAACACGTGGCGGGTCGACCTGGCGGCCGGTCTCCCGGAACGGGCGAGGATCGCGTTCAAGAACGGCTGGTTCCCGGGGGTGCGGCACAGCGTCGGCGTCGTCCACCCCGGCGATGTGCAGCCGTACGTGATCGCGGTGTGCTACAGCGGTCCGTTGGCCTCCGGGAGGGGCGGGTACGAGGACGATCCGGCCGCCCGGCTGCTCGCCCGCATCTCGGCCGGGGTCTGGGTCCGTCGGCGGGAGCTGGCCGGGTGAGTCAGGACCGGGAGCCGTCGGCGGCCGCAGTCCTCAGCAGACCCTCGATGGCTGCGGGGTTGAGCAGGTTGATGCGGACGTAGCCCGGATACCCGTGGAGTTCGAAGTAGTTCTCGTCGAGTGCCAGGAAGTTCTCGTGCGGGACGCGGGTACGGGCGAAGAGGAAATAGCCGGTCTCGATCGGGGCTTGGGCGGTGAGCGCGCCACTGTCGTGCAGAAGCCGGTGGTTGTCACGGACGTGTCGAAGCAGGGCGTTGTTGCCCTCGCCGAGCATGAGGTCGGCGGCGCGGTGGGCGAAGAGGCGGTCGGCCACGGTGGCGTCGCCGTGCAGGTTCAGATGCAGTTCGGCCAGCCGCTCGCGCAGGTGTGCGGGGGCGAGCAGATGGGCGCAGCGATAGCCGTGGATGGACAGATACTTGGTCGGGCAGACCAGGCGGAAGGTCCGATCAGCGGGCAGAGCGGCGGAGTCCTCGCGTAACTGGCCGTCCCAGCGCATGTACTGGAAGGTGCCGTCGACGAAGACCAGCGAGCCGGTCTCCCGTTGCCAGTCGCCGATCGCCTCCAGCACTCGGACGGGCACGCGCCGGCCGGTGTACCAGACGGGGTCGGTCAGTATCAGCACGCTGCGCTCGTCCGGTAACCGGAGGTCCAACTGGCCCTGGTATGCGTGCTGTTCGGCCACCTTCACCGGTTCGATGCCGAACTCGCGGAACCAGTAGGCGAGTTTGTAGTACACCGGCGGCAGGTAATGCACCCGCTTGAAGCCGGACAGGGTCAGCCAGGTGCAGAACGTACCGAGCAGCCCGCTCGACCCGCCCGCAGGAACGACCCGCTCGGCGGTGCAGCCGACGCCGTCGTAGCGCCGGTGCATCTCGGCGATCTTCTCCCGGAGTGCGGTGTCCTCGTCGAGCGCCGCATAGCGCGTGACGTCACCCAGCCGGTGCGGCGAGGTGTGGGCCAGTTCTCCGAGGTAGCGCTCGACGTACGGGTGGCCGCCGTTGTAGTCGGAGATGAACAGTCGCCCGCCGGGTCGCTGTCGCTCGGCCTCCAGGGTCTCGTGCCGCTGGAGCATCTGGAACAGTGGCGCGTCCATGCGCGGATCTTACGTTATGCAGCGAGACGGTGACAGTAGGCATGGATTCGATGCCGTGCCCGTCATGCCCACTTGATGGAGCAGCCCATGCTCGGCCGGTGCGGTCCCGGGACGGGCCGGCCGGCCAGTACCAGGCCGATGGCGTGGCGCAGCAGGTCTGCGGTGACCGGTTTCCCGTTGCCGGGTGTCGAGTCGTCCATCGCGCCCCGGTAGGCAAGTTCGCGGCGGGCGTCGTAGAGGAAGAAGTCCGGTGTGCAGGCGGCGTGGTAGGCCCGGCCGACGGACTGGTCGTGGTCGATGAGGTAGGGGAAGGCCCACCCGGTGCGCGCCGCCTGGCTGCGCAGTCCGTCGGCGTCGTCGGTGGGCGCGACGGCTGGGCTGTTGCTGCAGATCCCGACGACTGCCAGGTCCGGAAACTCGCCGACCAGCCGGCCGAAGGCCTGCTCGACGTGCCTGACATAAGGGCAGTGGTTGCACAGGAAGGCCACCAGCAGGGCGGGTGCGGCGGCGAATTCGTCCCGTGTCACGGTCCGGCCGTCGATGGCGGGCAGCGAGAAAGCGGGCGCGGGCGTTCCGAGCGGAACCATGGTGGAGACGGCAGCCATCTGATCCACTTCCTCATGACTGGCTTGGCTGGACGGCCGTGCGTGTACCCCTATCGTCGCCCCGCCGCCGCGCACGGGCCTATGCCTCCGGACGGTCGATCTCGTTCTCCCGGACCAGCCAGAGCGCGAGGGCGGCACCGGCCAGGCTGACGAGTCCGCCGAGCAGCAGCACGGTGTTGAGGCCGTCGAGGAAGCCGGCCCGGGCGGCGGCCGACGCGGCCGACCGCGCCGGTTCGGGGAGCGCGGCGAGTGCCTGCGGCAGGCTGCCGGACGAGGCGGCCTCGATCAGTTCACGCGGACGGGCGCCCGCCGCGGTCGGCGTGCCCGCCGCCAGTTCGCGGATCTTGTGCGAGCCCCGGCCGACGAAGATCGCCCCCCAGACGGCGATGCCGACCGCGATGCCGACCTGTCGGAAGGTGTCGTTGATGCCGGCTGCCATGCCGCTCTGCTCCTTGGGTACCACGCTCACCGCGACATCGGCGATCACCGGGTTGATCAGACCGACGCCCGCGCCGCCGACCAGGAAGCCGGCCAGCAGGCCGGTCCAGGTGTCGTCGGGCTTGATGTCGCCCATCAGCAGCATGCCGGTGCCCACCGCGATGAGGCCGACGCAGAGCATCACCCGGGCCGGCACCCGGGAGAGCAGCGCCCCGGCCACCGGCGCCACCAGGAAGCTGAGCACCGTGATCGGCAGGTAGCGGACACCGGCCGCGAAGGGTGAGAGCCCGAGGTAGTTCTGCAGATAGAGCGTCAGGTAGAGGAAGAGGGCGAACAACGAGCTGGATACGGCGAACGCGGCCAGCTGCACTCCGGTGAACGCGTGCCGGCGGAACAGCCTGAGCGGCAGCATCGGTTCCGGGACGCGGTGCTCGATCAGCGCGAAGACGGCGAGGAGGACGGCTGCGCCGGCGAACAGCGACACGATCAGAGTGCTGCCCCAGCCCTCGGTGTTGCCGCGCACAAGCGCAAGGACGAGCAGGAACAGGCTGCTGCTGAAGGCCGCGACCCCGGCCCAGTCGATCCGGGTGGCGTTCGGGTCGCGGCTCTCCGCCAGCCTGAGGTAGGTGACCACCAACGCCGCCACGCCGATCGGCACGTTCAGGTAGAAGATCCATCGCCAGCCGAGGGAGCTGGTGACCGCCCCACCGATCAGTGGCCCGACGGCGACGGCCATCCCGATCGTCGCCCCGTAGATGCCCATCGCGGTGCCGCGCTCACGACCGGGTGGGAACTCCTGTGCGACCAGGGCCAACGAGACCGCGAACATCACCGCGCCGCCCACCCCTTGCACCGCACGGGAGATGTTGAGGAAGGCCGGGTTCGGGGCCAGTGCGCAGAGCAGCGAGGCGCTGGAGAAGATCACCAGCCCTGCCGTGAAGGCACGGCGCCGCCCGAGCCGGTCGGCCAGCGAACCGGCCGTCAGGACCAGGGCGGCCAGCGACAGGGCGTAGGCGTCGAACACCCACTGCAGGTCGGTGAAGCTCGCACCCAAGTCCTTGCGGATCGACGGCAGTGCGACGTTCACGACCGTGATGTCGAGCAGCAGCATGAACGTCGCGACCGAGACGGCGATCAGCGTCCACCACTTGCGTTGCACGGCTGCCGGTCTCCTTCGACGGAGGTCTGGTCCGCCGTCCGGGTTCGGGGGCGCCGCCGTCGACCGTACGCAAGGCCGTCGCCGGACCGCGGATGGACACGACCGGGTACGCGTGAAGGGCCCCGTCCGGTGGAGGGCGAGGATGGCGTCCGCCGGAGTGCGCCCCGGACACCGGGCAAGCCGGACCGGGGTCCGGCTGCGGCCGCGGACCGCAGGCGTGTGGGGCGCCCGCGGTCCGCCGTTGCGGCTAGCCGACCACCGCCGGGGAGCGGGGCGCCTCGGCGGCGGCCTCCGGCTGGTAGAACTCGGTGTGTCCTTCGACGTGGAGGTGGGGCAGGCGGCGGTCCAGCCAGGTGGGCAGCCACCAGTTGCCGCGGCCGAGCAGGTGCATCACGGCCGGTACCAGCAGCAGTCGGACCAGCGTGGCGTCGATCAGGATGGCCGACCCCATGCCGACGCCGATGACCTTGATCGGCAGGTCGGGCGACGGGACGAAGGCCGCGAACACGGCGACCATGATGGCCGCCGCCGCGGTGATCACCCGCGCGGTGCCCGCCAGTCCGCTGACGATGGACTCCGCGTTGTCGTCGGTGCGCAGCCAGGCCTCACGCATCCGGCTCACCAGGAAGACCTCGTAGTCCATCGAGAGGCCGAACAGGACGGCGAAGGTCAGCACCGGGACGAAGGCCGGCAGCGGGGTGGGACTGTCGATGCCGATCAATCGGCCGGCGGTGCCGCCTTCGAGGACGAGGGCGACCACGCCGTACGCGGCGCCGACGGAGAGCAGGTTCATCACCGCGGCCTTGAGGGCGACGGCGAGGCTGCGGAAGGCCACCAGGAGCAGGAGCATCGACACCGTGACCACGCCGCCGACCAGCAGCGGGATGCGGCGGGCGATGTTGTCGGTGCTGTCGATCGCGCTGGCGGTCGCCCCGCCGACGTGCACCCGGACGCCGGGGCCGACCGCGGCCGGGATGACGTGATCGCGGAGGTCGCGGACCAGGGTCTTGGTGGCGCTGGACTGCGGACCGCTGTCCGGGACGACGGTGAGCAGCAGCGAGCGGCCGTCGGAGCCGGGCACCGGAGGGGTCACGGCCGTGACGCCGGGCACCGCCTTCAGCGCGGTGGGCAGCGAGGCCGTCGCGTCGGCGGGGGTGCCCGGCGCCAACTCGGCGACCAGGACCAGCGGTCCGTTGCTGCCCGGTCCGAAGCCGGCGGCCACCGTGTCGTACGCCAGCCGGTTCGAGCGCCCGGCGGGGTCGTTGCCCGCGTCGGGGAAGCCGAAGCGCACGCCGAGGAACGGCGCCGCGAGCGCCAGCAGGACGACGACCCCGGTGACGGCACCGAGGACGCGGTGACGCTCGACGAGCCTGCTCCAGCGCAGCCAGCCGGCGCCCACCGGGCTCTCGCCCCGGGCGGCGCGGCGCTGGGGCAGGGGCAGCCGCAGGCGCTCGATGTGCCGGCCGAGGTAGCCGAGCAGGGCGGGGAAGAGAGTGGCGGACGCGGCGATCACGACGAGCACCGAGAGGATCGCCGCGACCGCGGCGCCGCGCATGA
>NZ_JBFBDY010000136.1:0-14942 GCF_040683475.1 Kitasatospora sp. NPDC093558
GGGGGGGGGGGGTGTGGGGGGGGGGGGGGGGGGGGGGGGGCCCCGGGGGGGGGGGCGGGGGGGGTGGCCGCTCCGGGGGCTGGATGATTTTCCGACTGCCGACTCTGTTGGGTGGGGTGTTCTCGCCGTTGGCAGTCTGAAAATCACCCGTCACGCCCCTCTCCGCGGCCACCCCCTCCGCCACCCCCTCCCGCAGCACGCCCTCTCGCCTTGGTGGGGAGGGGGTGGGTGGGTGGTGGGGGTGGGTGCATCGGTGCGGCTTGGGGAGGGGGAGGGTGCATTGGTGCGGGGTGAGGGGGTGGGTGCATTGGTGCGGGGTGGGGGCACCGATAGGGTGGTGGGTGTGCTTCCTGAGGTGACGGCGGTCCGGTATGTGACGCCATTGCGAGAAGGCGGGTCGATGCCGGGCCTGGTCGAGGCCGACGACCGGCGGCTGTATGCGCTGAAGTGGGTTGGTGCCGCGCAGGGGCGTAAGGCGCTGGTTGCGGAGGTGCTGGCCGGGGAGTTGGGGCGGCGGCTCGGGTTGCCGGTGCCGGAGCTCGTCACGGTCGACCTGGATCCGGTTCTTGCGCGCAGCGAGCCGGATCCGCAGGTTCAGGACCAGATGCGGGCCAGTGGTGGGACCAACCTCGGCATGGCGTTCGTCAGTGGGGCGCTCAACTTCGATCCGCTGTGCTTCGAGGTCGACGCGGGCCTGGCCGGGCGGGTGCTCTGGTTCGACGCGCTCATCGGCAACGTGGACCGGTCGTGGCGGAATCCGAATTTGTTGGTTGCCACCGGCGGGCTGCGGCTGATCGACCACGGTGCGAGCCTGATCTTCCACCACAACTGGGCGGGCGCCGCGGCGTGGATCCGCCGTCCGTATGACGCCTCGGACCACGCGCTGCTGCGCTCCGGGCCGGACCTCGTGGCCGCGGACAAGGACCTCGCGCCGCTCGCCGAGGCGGCGATCGAGCAGGCCGTGGCGCGGATCCCGGACGTCTGGCTGGTGGACGAGCCGGGCTTCGACTCGCCGGACGCGGTGCGTGCCGCGTACCGCACCCAGCTGACCGCTCGACTGGCCGGTCCGCGCGACTGGCTGCCGGAGGTGCCCGCGTGACCGTCGAGCTGCATGACTACGAGTACGCCGTGATCCGCGCGGTGCCGCGGGTCGAGCGTGGCGAGTGCGTCAACGTCGGCGTGCTGCTGTACTGCCGGCAGAACGCGCACCTGGCCGCGCGGACGCACCTGGACCAGGCGCGGTTGCTGGCGCTGGACCCGGTGGCGGACGTGCACGGGGTGCGGCGGGCGCTGTACGGGATCGAGGCGGTCTGCGCGGGCGGTTCGCAGGCCGGTCCGGCGGCGTCGGACACTCCGGGGCAGCGCTTCCGCTGGCTGACGGCGCCGCGCAGTGCGATCGTCCAGCCGGGCCCGGTGCACACCGGGCTGACCGCGGACCCGGAGGCGGAGCTGCGGCGACTGTTCGATCAGCTGGTGCTTTGATCATGGGGGGATACGCCGGGCGGTTGATTCCGTGACGGTTGCCGTGGTCAAAGCTTGAGTTGCTGAAGCACTCGGCCGTACCCTGGTCCCATGGGTTCGACAGCGACGACGACCGTACCGACCAACGCCGAGCTGATGGAAGTGTTGGCCGCCATCGGCGCCGCGTACTTCCAGGACTTCGCGGCGGCCGCGGCCCGGCACGGGCTCTCCTCCTCCCAGGCCAAGGCGCTCGGCGCCGTCCAGGAGCCGGTGCCGATGCGCGCGCTGGCCGGGCGGCTGGGCTGTGACGCCTCCAACGTCACCGGGATCGTCGACCGGCTGGAGTCGCTCGGGCTCGCCCACCGCGAGGCGGCGGCGGGCGACCGGCGGGTGAAGATCGTCGTGATCACGGAACAGGGCCGGGACATCCTGACCCGCATCCGCGGCGAGATGGCGCGCACCCACCAGGCCTTCGAGGCGATGACGGACGAGCAGCGCATCGCGCTGCACTCGATCTGCTCGCAGGTGCTGCCGGTGCTGGCCGGTCGGACGGGCGGCGCCGCCCAGTAGCGCCGCCCGTCCCCGTGGTCACAGGGCCGCGGCGATCGCCTCCGGGAGTGGGGCGTGGTGGAGCAGGGTCAGGCCGCGGGTCGCGCGGGTGAGCGCCACGTAGAGGTCCCGGCCGGACTGCGCGAGGATCGCGGCGGGTTCGATCACGATGATGGTGTCGAACTCCAAGCCCTTGGCCGAGGCGACTGTCAGCGCGCCGAGTTCGCCCGCCAGGCCGTCCGGCGCGATCACGCCGACCGTGCCCGGGGTGGCGGGCAGGCGGGCGAGCGCGGCGGCCCAGTCGGCGTCCGGGACGTGGACGGCGCTCGGGCGTCCGGTGCCGGGGCGGACGGACTCCGTCGGGCGCCGGGCGGGGTCGGTGCTGCGCAGGACGGCTTCGGCGACGGCCATGATCGGTGCGGGCGTGCGGTAGTTGACCGTGAGCCGCTCCTCGCGCCGTCGGCCGGGCAGCAGCGGGTCGAGCATCTCGGCCCAACTGCGGGCGCCGGCCGGGGATCCGGTCTGGTCGAGGTCGCCAACGATGGTCAGCGAGGCGGCCGGGACGCGGCGCAGCACGGCGCGCCAGGCCATCGCGGAGAGCTCCTGCGCCTCGTCGACGACGACGTGGCCGTAGGCCCAGGTGCGGTCGGCGGCGGCGCGTTCGGCGGTGGAGCGGTACGGGCCGTCGTCCTGGAAGCGGCCGGCCAGCGTGGTGGCGTCGAGGAGGACGTCGTCGGTCTGGCCGGTGATGGTCAATACGCCTTCGGCGTAGGTGAGTTCAGGGGATTCCTCGGGGCTGGTGGTGGGGGAGGTTCGGGTCGGTTCGCCCAGGAGGTCGGCGGCCTCGTCCAGCAGTGGGACGTCGTCGACCGTCCACGGGTGGCCGGGCGGGCGCAGCAGGGCGTCGGCGTGGTCGGGGGCGATGTCGGCTAGCAGGGCGGGGTCGGTGAGGAGCCGTTCGATGAGCTCTTCCGGGGTGAGCAGTGGCCACAGCGGGTCGAGCTCGGCTCGGACGTCCGGGCGGTCCCACAGCTCGCGCGGGGCGTAGTGGGCCTCCTCGTCGTCGTACGGGCGGCCGAGGGTGAGCGCCTGGGAGACGGCGAGGGCGTCGAGGACGGTGCGTAGGTAGAAGGCGCGGGCCCGGTTGTGGGGGAGCCGGAGGGCTCGGGCGGTGTCGCGGGCCTCGGTGCAGGCGCGGGCGGACAGCCGCAGGCCGTCGCCCAGGTCGAGGCCGTCGGCGGGGGCGCACTGGTGGGCGGCGACGGCGCGGCGCAGGATCCCGGGCATCCACGGGCCGCCCTTGGCGACGGCGGTGGCGGGCCGGTCGGCGGTGGTGGCGGTGACGCCGGGGTGGAGTTCGCCGACGGTGCGCAGCACGACCTCGGTCTCGCCGAGGGCGGGCAGCACCTCGTCGATGTAGCGCAGGAAGCCCGCGGTGGGGCCGATGACGAGGATGCCCCGGCGTTCGAGCGCGGCGCGGTGGGTGAACAGCAGGTAGGCGGCGCGGTGCAGGGCGGTGAGGGTCTTGCCGGTGCCGGGGCCGCCCTGGACGACCAGCGCGCCGGGCAGCGGGGCGCGGATGACGCGGTCCTGCTCGGCCTGGATGGTGGCGACGGCGCCGGCCATCTTGCCGGTGCGCTCTCGGGCGAGGGCGGCGAGTAGGGCCGCCTCGCCGACGAGGGCGGGGCGCTGGTGCCCGGGGTTGGTCAGGGTGGCCAGGTCCAGGGCCTCGTCGTCCAGGCCGGTGAGGACGCGGCCGCGGGTGTGCAGGTGGCGGCGGCGGACGACCTCGCCGGGGTCGGCGGGGGTGGCGGTGTAGAAGGGCCGGGCGGCGGGGGTGCGCCAGTCGAGGAGGAGGGGTTCGTGGGCTTCGTCGGTCAGGCCGGTGCGGCCGATGTAGAGGACGGTGCCGTCGCGTCCGTCGAGCCGGCCGAAGCAGAGGCCGCGTTCGACGGCCTCCAGCTGCGCGGCCCGGCGTGCGGCCTCTCGGGCGCGCACCTCGCGTTCGATTCGCGCCTGGTGGGTGCCGCCCGCGCCGGCTCCGTCGTGGGCGTGGTCGAGGGTGCGGCGGGCCTGCTCCCGGACGGTGTCCAGGCGGGCGTAGAGCCGCGTGAGGCGGGGCTGTTCGGTGCGCAGGGCCTCGGTGAGGGCCGGGTCGGCGTGGGGCGGTTCCGCTGGAGTTCCGTGCATCGGTGTGGTATCCTTGCGGCGAGAAGGTTGTTTTCCTTTGTCTGATCCGCGTTCAATCGGCCCAGCCTACCCCATCCGCCGACGGTTGGCGTGACCTCGGCTGTTAGGCTTGCGAAGCGTGAGCGCGAAGCCCCAGATCCCCAATGTCCTGGCCTCCCGGTACGCCTCTGCGACCCTGGCCCAGCTCTGGTCCCCCGAGCACAAGGTGGTCCTCGAGCGCCACCTGTGGCTCGCCGTCCTGAAGGCCCAGCAGGACCTCGGCGTCGAGGTGCCGGCCGGCGCCGTCGCCGACTACGAGCGGGTGATCGACCAGGTCGACCTCGGCTCGATCGCCGCCCGTGAGCGGATCACCCGCCACGACGTCAAGGCCCGCATCGAGGAGTTCAGCGACCTCGCCGGGCACGAGCAGATCCACAAGGGCATGACCTCGCGGGACCTGACCGAGAACGTCGAGCAGCTGCAGGTCCGCCAGTCGCTGGAGCACGTGCGCGACCGCACGGTGGCCGTACTGGTGCGCCTGGCGAGCCTGGCCACGCAGCACTCCGAGCTGGTGATGGCCGGCCGCTCGCACAATGTCGCCGCGCAGGCCACCACGCTGGGCAAGCGCTTCGCGTCGATCGCCGACGAGCTGCTCGTCGCCTTCCGGCGCCTGGAGGAGCTGATCGCCCGCTACCCGCTGCGCGGGATCAAGGGGCCGGTCGGCACTGCGCAGGACATGCTCGACCTGCTGGGCGGGGACACCGAGAAGCTGGCCGAGCTGGAGCGCCGGGTCGCCGGGCACCTCGGCTTCGAGAACGTGCTCACCAGCGTCGGCCAGGTCTACCCGCGCTCGCTGGACTTCGAGGTGCTCACCGCCCTCGTCCAGCTGGCCGCCGCGCCGTCCAGCCTGGCCAAGACCATCCGCCTGATGGCCGGCCACGAGCTCGTCACCGAGGGCTTCAAGGAGGGCCAGGTCGGCTCCTCCGCGATGCCGCACAAGATGAACACCCGCTCCTGCGAGCGTGTCAACGGCCTGGCCGTCATCCTGCGCGGCTACGCGTCGATGACCGGCGAGCTGGCCGGCGACCAGTGGAACGAGGGCGACGTCTCCTGCTCGGTGGTGCGCCGCGTCGCGCTGCCGGACGCGTTCTTCGCCTTCGACGGCCTGCTGGAGACCTTCCTGACCGTCCTCGACGAGTTCGGCGCCTTCCCGGCCGTCGTCGAGGCCGAGCTGGACCGCTACCTGCCGTTCCTCGCCACCACCAAGGTGCTGATGGGCGCGGTGCGCGCGGGCGTCGGCCGGGAGACCGGGCACGAGGTCATCAAGGAGCACGCCGTCGCCTCCGCGCTCGCGATGCGCGCCGGTGCCCGCGAGAACGAGCTGCTGGACCGCCTGGCCGCCGACGAGCGGATCCCGCTGGACCGGGCCGCGCTGGACGCGCTGCTGGCCGACCGGCTCTCGTTCACCGGTGCGGCCGGTGCGCAGGTGGCCGAGGTCGTCCGTCAGGTCGAGGCCGTCGCCGCGGCCTACCCGGAGGCGGCCAAGTACGCTCCGGCCGACATTCTCTGACGGTGCGTTAGCTTGCCGAGGGCCCTGCTGCCGGACCGGTGGCGGGGCCCTCGTGCGTGTGGACGTGGCCGGGGTCGAGGGGCGGGGTGGTGCCGCAGCACCACTCGGTGTCCGGCTCGGCGACCGGGTGGTCCTCGGGTTCCAGCACGTTGCCGCGGATGGTGGTGAAGGCGGTGATCGCGCCCACCGTCAGGAGTCCGGCGCAGATCAGCATCGCGGTGTGGAACGCGTCGTCGACGGCGGCCGGCACCCGGTAGGCGTCGCCGCTCAGGCCGGCCAGGGCCGGGAGGGCGGCGACCGCGAGCAGGCCGGCGGCGCGGGCGGCGGCGTTGTTGACCCCGCTCGCGATGCCCGCGTGCCGCACCTCGACGGCCGCGAGGACGGTCGCCGTCAGCGGGGCGACGAGCAGCGTCATGCCGGAGCCCATCACCGCGACGGCGGGCAGGACGTCCGTCCAGTAGGAGGAGCCGGCGCCGGCGCGCAGCATCAGCAGCACCCCGGCGGCGCACAGCAGCGGGCCGATGGTGAGCGGGATCCGCGGGCCGATCCGCTTGCCGAGCCGTGCGGCGCGCGAGGACAGCGCGAGCATCAGCACGGTGATCGGGACCAGGGCCAGGCCGGACACCAGCGGCGAGAAGCGGGCGACGATCTGCAGCTGGACGACCAGCAGGAAGAACACGCCGCTGAACGCCGCGTACACGCAGAGGGTGACGAGGTTCACGGCGGTGAACAGCCGTGAGGAGAACAGGCCGAGCGGCAGCATCGGTTCGGGGGCGCGGCGTTCGACGGCGATGAAGGCCGCGCCGAGGACGAGCCCGAGCACGCCGCTGGCCCAGACGACGGGGGAGAGGCCCTCGCCGGCCGCCGTCAGCGCGTAGGTGAGGGTGCCGAGCGCGAGGGCGGCGAGCAGCGAACCGAGCACGTCGAAGCGGCCGGTGGCGCTCTCGTCCCGGCTCTCGGGAACGTAGCGGGTGGCGACCGCGATGACGGCGGCGGCGAGCGGCAGGTTGAGCAGGAAGATCCAGCGCCAGCCGGGGCCGTCCACGAGCCAGCCGCCGAGGAACGGGCCGACCGCGGCCGACACGCCGCCGAGGCCCGACCACAGGCCGACCGCGGCGGAGCGGTCGTCCGGGTGGAAGACCGCCTGGAGCATGGCGAGCGAACCGGGCGTCAGCAGCGCCCCGCCGATGCCCTGGACGGCGCGCGCGGCGATCAGCACCTGGATGTTCGGCGCGGCGGCGCAGGCCGCGGAGGCGACGGCGAACCAGACGACGCCGAGCAGGAAGACCCGGCGCCGGCCGTAGCGGTCGCCGAGCGCGCCGCCGAGCAGGATGAGCCCGGCGAGCGTCAGCAGATAGGCGTTCAGCGTCCACTGCAGGGACGCGAGGGAGGCGCCGAGGTCGGCGCCGATGCGGGGCAGGGCGACGTTGACGACGGTGCCGTCGAGCATCGCCATGCTGGATCCGAGCACGGTTGCCAGGAGTACCCAGCGCCCCTGCGCGGTGCCCAGGCGCAGGGTGCCGGCGTTGGTTGTGGCCACGGCCCGATCCTCCGCCCGGCGGGGTGGACGTGACAAGGGTCACCGGTGGTGCGTCCGGGGGTCGCGGTGGGTGGCCGTCTGGCTACTTAGGGGTGGATTGGTGGGCGGAGGGTCGTTGATCCGTTGCGGTCGGTGAATGGATTGTGCACGTACCGTGCCCTGGATCATTCGGAGCGTCATCGTGCTGGAGGGGGTTGTTGTGGCTTCAAGAGATCGACATTGCTTCACCCGGACGGATGAGTTTTAGTTCAGCGACCGACCGGCCAGCCCGGACGGATCCACCGGGTGGAACGCCGAGTCCTGCCGCTGCCCGGTGGCTCGCACTGAACTCTGTACGGCAGGAGCGGGGGACCCACAGGTAAGTCGCCGGACCGGAATTCGCGCTGTTGGCGCGGGAATCCAGGGCCGGCTTGGGGTGAAGCCGCGCATGCGGCCGGGCAACTCCAGCCCGAACCCGACAGCTCACCTCGCAGGCGTCGGAGAGGAAACTTCCATGCCTGCTCACGCTCGTCGTCGTGCCCTGCCCCGCGCCGCCCGCATCGGCATCGCGACCGCCGTCACCGGCGTCTCCTTCGCCCTCCCGCTCGTCTCCGTGCTGACCGCCCAGGCTCACACCACCGCCCCCGGCACCCCCGCCGCCCCGGTCGCCGCCGCGTCCGCCCCGGCCGCTCCGGCCGCCGCCCACGGCGACGCCGCCTACCGGGTCGTCAGTGGTGACACCCTGTCGAAGATCGCCGAGGCCAAGCGCGTCGAGGGCGGCTGGCAGGCGCTGTACGACCACAACCGCTCGGTCGTCGGCGCCGACCCGGACCTGATCTTCCCGGGTCAGTCGCTCGCGCTCGCCGCTCAGGCTGCTGCTTCGGCCGCGCCTTCTGCTCCGGCCGCTCCGGCCGCTCCGGCCCAGAAGCCTGCCGCCCCGGCCGCCAAGCCGCAGGTGCAGGTCCAGACCGAGGCCACCACCCCGAGTGCCCAGGTGCAGGTCCAGGCCACCGTGGCCCAGCCGGCCAAGGCCCCGGCCGCCGCTCCGGTCGCCGCCACCTCGGGCTACGTCGCCCCGGTCGCCAACCCGGAGCTCGGCACGGCCTACGGCGTCGCCGGCTCGATGTGGGCCTCCGGCCACCACACCGGCCAGGACTTCGTCGCCTCCACCGGCACCCCGGTGCGCGCCGTCGCCAACGGCGTCGTGGTGAAGGCTGGTTACGACGGCGCCTACGGCAACGAGGTCGAGATCCAGCTCGCCGACGGCAAGTACGCGCAGTACGCGCACCTCTCCTCGATCGGCGTGACGGTCGGCCAGTCCGTCACCGTCGGCCAGCAGCTCGGCCTGTCCGGTGCGACCGGCAACGTGACCGGCCCGCACCTGCACTTCGAGATCCGCACCGGGCCGGAGTACGGCTCGGACATCGACCCGGTCGCCTACCTCCGGGCGCACGGCGTCGCTCTCTGACCTCCCCTTCCGGGGATGACGGACCACCGCGGGTGCGGGGCGAAGAGATCAACCGGGATGGTCATGTCGGGTGACCGCTCGACCGGTTGATCGTCGCACCGGCGGACATGGGCGCGGGACACGCCCAGACCGGCCCGGCTCACGCCCACCTCGTGTGCCGGGCCGGTCGCTGTCGTTGGGGGCGCTGTCGTGGCCTCAGCTTTGGCTCGCGGGTGGGGGTGTCTCGGGCGGGGGCGTGGCCGCGCCCGGCAGTCGGACGGTCGCGGCGGTGCCGCCGTCCGGGCCGGCGGGTGCGAGGGTGACCTCGCCGCCGGTGGCGCGGACGGTCCGGGCGACGATCGCCAACCCCAGCCCGGATCCGGGCAGTTGGCGGGCGGAGGGCGAGCGCCAGAAGCGGTCGAAGACGTGCGGGAGGTCCTCGGCGGCGATGCCGGGGCCCTGGTCGCGGACGGTGAGTTCGCCGTTCGCGAGGGAGACGTCGATCCGTCCGC
This sequence comes from Kitasatospora sp. NPDC093558, assembly GCF_040683475.1. NCBI lineage: Bacteria > Bacillati > Actinomycetota > Actinomycetes > Kitasatosporales > Streptomycetaceae > Kitasatospora > Kitasatospora sp. NPDC093558. The sequence continues at coordinate 9,228 of NZ_JBFBDY010000136.1, forward strand.
CGGGCGGGCTGAACTTCACCGCGTTGTCGAGCAGGTTGATCACGGCGCGTTCGAGCGCGTGCGGGTCGGCGCGGACGTACCAGGGGGCCAGGTCGGCGCCGAACGCGAGGGCGGGGCCGCGCAGTTCGGCCCGTTCGACGGCGCGGGCGGCGATGTCGTGCAGGGCGACGACGGGCAGCGGCTTGGCATCGCGGGACTCGGCGGGGCGGGAGAGTTCGAGCAAGTCGCCGATGAGGGTGGAGAGTTCCGTCATCTGGGCCTTCATGTTGCCGAGCATCCGGGTGAGCGTCGCGGCGGGCAGCGGGCGGCCGGTCTCCTGGCTGCGGATCAGCAGGTCGACGTTGGTGCGCATCGAGGCCAGCGGGGTGCGCAGTTCGTGTCCGGCGTCGGCGATGAGCCGGGCCTGGCTGTCCAGCGAGCCGGCGAGGGCGGTGCTCATCGCGTTGAAGGCCTCGCCGAAGCGGGCGATCTCGTCGTGGCCGGACACCTCGATCGTCATGCCCGGCTCCTGGGTGCGGGCGATGTGCTGGGCCGCGCGGGTGAGGCGGTCGACCGGGCGCAGGGCGGTGCGGGCGATCCACAGGGCGCCCGCGGCGGCGAGCGCGATGACGACCGCTGCCGCGCCGGCGGTGATCAGGGCGAGTTCGGTGAGCGCGTCCTGCACCGGTTCGAGCGGCTGGGAGATCGCCACGGCGGCGGTGGGGCCGGTCCCGCCGCTCCCGCCGTAGCCGACGGGGCCGATGCTGACCACATAGACGCGCACTGGGGTGCCGTCGGCGGTCCGGCCGTCGCGGAACAGCGAGGCGGCGTGCGGTCCGGTGCTCCCGCTGCCCGCGATCGGGAGGTCCTCCGGGGCGACGGTCACGGCGCGGGGGTCGTTCGGCGGGCACGAGGTGCCGTCGGCGACGATCACCGTGGGGATGCTGCCGCCCTTGGGCATCCAGGGCTGCCCGGCCGTGCCGTGGCACAGGTCGGCGAGGGACTTGAGCTGCGGTCCGCTCGGCGGCCGCTTCCCCGGTGTCCACGCGTGGGACAGCGTCCGGTCGACCTGGTTGACCATCTCGTTGCGCGCGACGAACCAGCCGGCCACCGCGCAGGCCACGACTGCCAGCGACACCGCGGCCGCGGTGAACAGCGCGAGCCGGCCCCGGAGCGTCATCCGGCCGAACCACCGGGCCGCGCCCGGCCTTTCCTTGCCCTTCGCCGTCATGGCTCCACATCCCCCGGGTACGCGTCCTTCGTCGGACCACGATCCACCGCGACCGTGAGACCTCCATGAGAGCCAGCTGACGTGGAGATCAAGAGAAGGCCGTGTGGAGCGGCGGGAGTGGTCGTTCGTTGACGATTTGTTCGGTGTGCGGGCCTTCGGCGTGCTGCGATGGCGCCGGGCGGATGTGGCGGGCGCGGCGGATGGGTGCGACGGGCGGAGGAGGCCGGATGGCGGTCCAGAGCGGCGAGCGGGTGGCGGACGGCGGCCGCGGCGGCCGCGGCGGCCGGCACGCTGCTGTTCCGGCTGATCCCGTACTTGATGATCGGTGCCTTCGGCGGCGGGATCGCGCTGGCGCTCGTCATGCGGTGGCGGCGGCCGGAGCTGTACGCGCGGATGGGGCGGATCGTGTTGGAGGATGCGGCGGAGCGCAGTTGACGGTTCGTCAGTGATGGCGGGCGGGCAGCGCGTTCTGGGCGGCGGCCAGCAGGTCGTGCATGCGGTGGCCGAAGTCCTCGGTGTCGGCCGCGGGTTCGGGGAAGACCAGGCGGACGTCGCGGTGGCCGTGCGGGTGGTCCAGGCGCAGCACGAGGCCGTAGCGGTCGAGGGCGAGCGGGCGGACGGCGGGGCGGCCGGCGAGCAGGGCGGGGTCGAGCAGGCGGGTGAGGACGGCGAGCGCGTCGGCGTGGTCGTCGGCGAGGTGGGTGAGCAGGCCGGCCTCGGTGCGGGCGAGCGGGTCCGGGGCGACGAGGGCGAGTTCGGCGGCGGTGACGGCGCCGGTGCCGTACGGGGTGGACAGGACGGCGTGGGCGACGTCGACGCGCAGGTGGACGCTGAGGCCGTCGTCGGCGAGGTGGGCCAGGCGCAGCCGGCCGGCCAGCGAGAGGCGGGCTCGGACGCGGTCGCGGACGGCGACGGGGGAGACGTCGGTGACGTCCAGGACGACGGCGAGGCCGTCCGGGGCGTCGACGGCGGCGAGGGTCAGCGGGGCGTCGATGGGGGCGCGCAGTCGCAGCCGGGAGCCGTGGACGGCGATCGGGCTGTCGAGGTCGTGGTGCTCGCCGAGGGCGCGGACGGTGAGTGACGGGGTGGCGGTGAGCAGGCTGTGGACCCGCTCCGCGGTGGTGGGCTCGGCGACCTCGTCGGTGGGGTGCTGGCGCGCGGCGGCCATGGCGGACCTCCTGTTGGTTAGGTGAGCCTAACCTAAGGGCGGCGGGCGCCGGTGGCAAGCGGGCCCGGACGCTTCGCGCGTCCGGGCCCGGTGACCACTTTCGTGTCGCGTCAGGAGACGACGGCCAGTGCGTCGATCTCGACCAGCATCGGCTCCTGCGGCAGCTCGACGAAGACCGTGGTGCGGCAGGGCTTCACGCCGCCGGGCTTGATGTTCTCCTCGATGAACTCCCCGTAGACCTCGTTCATCAGCGGGAAGTCGGCGCGCTTGGTGAGGTAGACGCGGAACATCACGACGTCCTCGACGCTCGCGCCGCCGGCCTCGACGATCGCCTTGACGTTCTCCAGCGTCCGCCGGGTCTGCGCCTTCACGTCGCCGTGGTGCAAGTACTCGCCGGTGGCCGGGTCCTGCGGGCCCTGGCCGGAGACCTGCAGGATCGGGCCCTTGCGGACGCCCTGGGAGAACAGCCAGGCCGGGGCGGGCGCGCCGTCGGTGCGGATCTCGGTCTTGTCGCTCATGGGTTCCTTCTGATGATCTGTCAGTTATGGTCAGGGCGGCCGCAGTCGGCCGAAATGGCGCGGGTGGTGGCGAGCAACTGCGGGAGCAGGTCCAGTACTTGCTCGTACGGGAGGAGGACGTCCGGCACCGAGATCGACGCGGCGGCGACGACCCGGCCGCTGGCGTCCCGGACCGGCGCGGCCACGCAGTTGATGAAGGCCTCGTGCTCGGCGTGGTCCTGCGCCCAGCCCTGCGCGGCCACCTTCTCCAGCTCGGCGAGCAGCGCCTCGGGCGTGGTGACGGTGTTGGCCGTGTGCGGCGTGAAGTCGATGCCCGCCACGACCCGGCGCCGCTCGGGCAGCGGCAGGTCGGCGAGCAGCACCTTGGAGACGGCGGCGCTGTGCAGTGCCGCGCGCAGACCGATCCGGGAGTACATCCTGACCGGGTGGCGGGAGTCGAACTTGTCGATGTAGACGACCTCGCCGCCCTCGTACGCGGCCAGGTGCACGGTCTGGCCGGTGGCGGCGTTCAGCTCGGCCAGGTGCGGGGCGGCGATGCGGCGGATGCCGCGCTGCTCCAGGGCGAGGCCGGACAGGGCGAACAGGCCGGCGCCCAGGTGGTAGCGGTAGGCGGCGTCGCGGTAGACGAACCGTTCCGCTTCGAGGCTCTGGAGCAGGCGCAGCACGGTCGTCTTGTGCACGCCGAGCACCTCGGCCAGCTGGTCGAGGGAGCGCTCGCCCTCGCCGAGCTCGGCGAGGATGCGCAGGGCGCGGCTGACGGTCTGGCTCATCGTGCTCCGCTCGGGGTGGTCCGGCCCGGGCTGTGGTCGGTCCGGCTCTGGCTCTGGCTGGTCCGGCTCTGCCTGGTGCCGCTCTGGTTGGTGCGGCTCTGGCTGGTGCCGCTCTGGTTGGTGTGGCTCTGGATGGTGCGGCGTGCCCGGGAGTCGAGTGCGGGGCTGCTGATGTCGGACGCCGTCACGCGGGTGGCGGCCCAGGCGGCGGGGGTGGCGTCGAGCAGGGCGGCGACGACGGGTGCGGGCGGCAGGTCGGCCTGGTCGCCGTGGGCGGTGAGGGCGCAGGCGGCGCTCAGGTGGCCGAGGCGCAGCCGGCGGCGCTGGTCCAGGCCGCGGAGGGTGCCGGCGAGGTAGCCGGCCGCGAAGGCGTCGCCCGCGCCGGTGGCCTCGACGACCTCGACGACGAGGGCGGGTTCGCTGACGGCGGTGCCGTCGCGGTTGAGTGCGGTGACCGCCTGAGCGGCGTCCTTGACGACGATGGTGGCGGGGGACGGGAATCGGCGGCGCAGCCCGGCCGGGTCGCCGGTGCCGAAGGCGGCCTCGGCTTCGTCGGCGCCGAGCAGCAGCACGTCGGCGGCGTCGAGGAGGGGCGGCAGGACGGCGGGGTCGCGGTCGCGCCAGAGTGCGGGCCGCCAGTTGAGGTCGAAGCTGACCAGGCGGGCGGGGTGGGCCGGGCTGCTCGGGTCGTTCGGCCGGCGGTCGGCGAGCAGCGCGCGCAGGAGGGCGAGGCAGTCGTCGGAGAGCGCGGCCGTGATGCCGGACAGGTGCAGCAGCCGGGCGCCGGCCAGCAGGCGGGCGGCCGTCGGGTCGTCCAGCAGGGCGGGGGAGAGCGCGGCGGCGGCCGAGCCCCGGCGGTGGTAGTGCAGGCGGCTGCGGCCGGGCCCGAGGTCGTGGTGGTGGCCGGTGGATCCGCCGACTTCCTTGAGGTAGAGGCCCGTTGGGCGGTGCGGGTCCACCGCGACGGCCGAGACGTCGACCCCGCGGGCGGCCACCTCGGCGAGCAGGCGGCGGCCGAAACCGTCGTCGCCGACCCGGCTGATCCACGCGGTGGGCACGCCGAGCGCGGCCAGGACACCGGCGACGTTGGACTCCGCGCCGCCGACGGACAGCCGGAAGGTGTCCACCGCCTCCAGCGGGCCCGGACGGTCCGGCAGCAGGACGGCCATCGACTCGCCCACGCACACGGCGGCCGGCGGGCCGGGGCGCGCCGGGGCCGGGGTGTCCTCTCGCGGCATCTGCTGGGCTCCTCGTCCGAACGTGGTCCGGGTCGGTTGAGCGGTGTCCGGGTCGGTTGGGCGTTGCCGGGGTCGGTGGAACGTGGTCCGGGTCGGTTGGGCGTGGCCCGGTTCCGTTGACCGTGGTCCGGCGCCGATGCTAGAACCGTGATGCCAGCATGTGCAACCCTCGTTGCGCATGTTGCAACTTGGCTGATGGAGGAAGACGGTGGAGCAGACCTTCGCACGCGGCGCTTTCGCAAGCGGCGGCACCGGGCCGGGCATCGACCCCGCCGCGGTCGCGGCCCTCGCCGACGAGGTGCTGGACTGGCGGTTCAAGGCCGTCCCGGCCGACGGCCACGGCCGCACCGTCCGGGACTGGCTGGCCGGCGGGCCCACCCTGAGCGGCCTCGGCACCCCGCTGCTCACCCTCGACGCCGGCGCGCTCGACCACAACCTGCGCACCATGGCCGACTGGTGCGCCAAGGCCGGCGGCGCCCTCGCCCCGCACGGCAAGACCACCATGGCGCCCGCCCTCTGGCAGGCCCAGCTGGACGCGGGCAGCCACGGCATCACCCTCGCCAACCTGCCCCAGGTCCGCGTCGCCCGCGCCTTCGGCGTGCAGCGGATCCTGCTCGCCAACACGCTGCTCGACCCGGCCGGTCTGCGCTGGCTCGCCGCCGAGCTCGACGCCGACCCGGACTTCGGCTTCGTCTCCTGGGTGGACGGCGTCGAGAGCGTCCTGCTGATGGACGAGGCACTGCGCGCCGCAGGGGCCGGGCGGCCGGTCGAGGTGCTCATCGAGCTCGGCGGTCCGGGCGGACGGACCGGA